>JAURKV010000230.1 GCA_030831585.1 Ramlibacter sp.
CGATGTCTGGGAAGAGCGTGAGCCGCCCGACGCCAGCCATCCGCTTCTGTCCCTGCCCACCGTGGTGGCCACGCCGCACGCGGCTGGCGGCACGCGCGAGACCCAGGAGCTGGCCTCACTGCAGGTCGCGCAGGAACTCCTCAAGATTCTCGAGGGTGGCGAGCCGCTGTCCCGGGTCGCCTGAGTCCGCCCGCAATCCAATCACCCCCCAAAAGTCAGACTGACCATGCCCCAACTTCTTCCCGTCAATCCCGTCAAGCAACGCCTGCGCGCTGGCGATGCCGCGCTTGGTATGAACATCCGCCTCGGTCGCTCGGCCGACATCGCCCGGGTGGCCAAGGCCAGTGGCCACGACTTCATCTTCATTGACACGCAGCACTCGGTCTTCAACCTGGAGACCATCCATCACATCGCCCAGGCTGCGCTGGCCATCGGCATTGCACCTTTGGTGCGGGTCAAGGGCATTAACGACCCCGACGTGTCTTTGCTGCTGGACAACGCCGTCACCGGCATCGTCTACCCCGACATCAACAACGCCAAGGAGGCGCAGCGTGCGGTCGACGTCTGCCGCTTCGCGCCTTTAGGCAAGCGCTCGGTGGTCGGTGGCTATCCGCACTTCGACTACAAGTCGGTGCCCTTGTCACAGGCGGTCGAGGAGCTCAATGAGGCCTGTCTGCTGGTGTGCATGATCGAGACGGCTGAAGGCTTGGCCAATATCGAGGAAATTTGCGCGGTTCCTGGCATCGACGTGATTCACATGGGCACCAACGACTTTGCTGCCAACATCGGCAAGGCCGGCAAGTTCGACGACCCCGAGGTGGTGGCGGCTCAGGCCCGGGTGATCGAGGTGGCCCGCAAGCACGGCAAGTTTGCTGGGTGCGGCGGCAACCGAAATGTGGAGCGGCAGGTCAATGCCATTCGCAGCGGCGCGCAGTTTGTCACCACCCAGACCGACATCAGCTTCCTCATGGCCTCCGCCCAGGAATGGGTGGGCGGTGTACGCCAAGCGCTGGCCGCAGGCAGCAAGTAATCAGGCCGGCGAGGCGAGCGTCTCGAGCAATTCCGTCTCGATTTCAATCTGCGCCCGGCTTTGCTGCAGCTCGGGCCCGTCGATCAGGAAGGTGTCCTCTACCCGCTCGCCCAGGGTTGAAACCTTGGCCAGCTTGAGGTTGATCCGGTGCCGTGCCAGCACCCGGGCCACCGAGTAGAGCAGTCCCACCCGGTCGCTCGCCGAGATCGAGAGCAGCCAGCGCTGGGCCTTCTCGTCTGGCGCCAGCGTGACCCGCGGCGCGATCGGAAAGCTTTTCACCCGGCGTGATACCCGCCCGCGGCTGGGCCCCGGCAGAGGCCCGGCCTCTGCCAAGACCTGACCGAGGCCAGCTTCCACCATCGAGACCAGCTCCCGGTAATGGTCTGGCAGCGAGGGACTGACCACCTGGAAGGTGTCGAGTGCACGCTGGTCCTGGGTGGTGTGGATGCGCGCGTCCAAAATGGAAAAGCCGGCTTGGTCGAAGTAACCGCAGATGCGGGCAAACAGATCGGCCTGGTCGGGCGTGTAGACCAGCACCTGCAGCCCTTCGCCCAGCGGTGACACCCGTGCTCGCACCAGCGGATCGCCAGGGGCGCCCCCTTCGAGGCCGGCCAGGTGACGCGAGACGTGCCGGGTGTGCCAGGCGATCTCGCTGGCGTCGTGGCGCATGAAATAGCTCACGTCCAGCGTGGACCACAGCGTTTTGTGTGCGTCGTGGGGTACCGCGTATAGGCCCAGCTGCACCAGCGCCTCGCGCTGGCGCGAGGCCACTTCGGCGTCTCGGTCCGGTGCGCGCCCGCCCAGGGCGCGGACGGTGAATCTGTACAGGTCTTCCAGCAGCTTGCCTTTCCAGGCGTTCCAGACCTTGGGGCTGGTGCCGCGGATATCAGCCACCGTGAGCAGATAAAGCGCGGTGAGGTTGCGCTCATTGCCCACGCGCTGGGCGAAACGCCCGATGACCTCGGGATCTGACAGGTCTTGCTTTTGCGCAATGTGGCTCATGGTCAGGTGCTCGCGCACCAGAAACTCGATCAGCTGCGCGTCTTCGCGGCCAATGCGGTGCTGCCGGCAGAAGGTGCGCACCTCGTACCCGCCCAGGTCGGAGTGGTCGCCACCCCGGCCCTTGGCGATGTCGTGGAACAAGGCGGCAACAAACAGGATCCACGGCTTGTCCCAACCGCCCGCCAACTGCGAGCAGAAGGGGTACTCGTGGGCATGCTCGGGGATGAAGAAGCGCCGCACGTTTCGCAGCACCATCAGAATGTGCTGGTCCACCGTGTAGACGTGGAATAGGTCGTGCTGCATCTGCCCCACGATGCGCCGGAAGGCCCACAGGTAGCGCCCCAGCACCGAGGTCTGGTTCATCAGGCGCATGGCATGGGTGATGCCCTCATGCTGCATCAGGATCTTGCGGAAGGTCTCCCGGTTGACGGGGTCGGCGCGAAAGCGTCCGTCCATCACCCGGCGCGCGTTGTACAGGGCGCGCAGCGTCCGCGCCGACAGGCCATTGACGCCCGGCGTGGTCTGGTAAACGAGGAAAGTCTCCAAAATGGCGTGCGGCTCACGCAGGTACAGGTCGTCAGCGCAGACCTCGATCAGGCCCCCGTTGTTGGCAAACCGCGCGTTGATCGCCTGCGGCACATGCTCCTCGGGCTTGAGCCGCTCCTCGATATTGAGCAGCAAGATCTGATTGAGCTGGGTCACCGCCTTGGCTGCCCAGTAAAAGCGTCGCATCAGCACCTCGCTGGCGCGCTGGATCAGCCGTCCGCTCTCGCTGGTGCGACCTTCGTCACCGAAAGACTCGGCCACCGCCGTCTGCAGGTCGAAGACCAGCCGGTCCTCGCGTCGGCCGGCAATCAGGTGCAAGCGGGCGCGCAGCAGCGACAACAAGGCCTCGTTGCGTTTGATTTGCCGGGCTTCGAAGGCGGTGGCCAGGCCCTTGCGGGCCAATTCGTCCCAGGTTTGGCCCAGGCCAGCGGCGCGGGCGATCCACAGGATCACCTGCAGGTCCCGCAGCCCGCCGGGTGACTCTTTCACATTGGGCTCGAGCGAGTAGGGCGTGTTCTCATACTTGGTGTGCCGCTGCCGCATCTCCGCCGTTTTGGCGATGAAGAAGGCGTGCGGGTCCATCGCGGCGGCAAAGCGGGCCTGGTAGGTGCGGTAGAGGCCAGCGTGGCCGGCGACGCGCCGGGATTCGAGCAGCGAGGTCTGCACGGTGACGTCGCCGGCCGCCTGCTCCAGGCATTCGGACAAGGTGCGCACGCTCGAGCCGATTTCCAGACCGGCGTCCCAGCAGTTGCCGATGAAGGATTCGAGCCGTGTCTGCAGCGCCGGGTCCGCGCCCGGCTGCGTGCCGTCCGGCATCAGCAGCAGCACATCGATATCCGAGTGCGGAAACAACTCGCCCCGCCCGTAGCCGCCCACGGCCACCAGGGTGAAGCTGGCGGGCAGGCCCGATCGGGCCCACAGCGTACGCAGCGTGTCATCAGCCTCACGGGTCAAGCCCCGAAGCACCCGGTGGATGCCCCGCGCCGACGCCCCAGGGTTCTTCAGTGGCGCCAGACAGGCCGCCTTGCGGGCGCGCCAACCGTCCCTCAGGCTCGCCAGGTCGGCCGTTGACAACGGGGTGGGCAGGGGGTCGCTTGCGTTCATGGGCTCGTCCGGTCTGACTTCATCGGGACGTCGGGTGAGCCGGCCGGATCAAGCGGCTACAAAAGCCGGCGGCGGCGGACTGCCCGCCGAGAGGGTGAGAACCTCGTAGCCTGTTTCAGTGACCAGCACCGTGTGCTCCCATTGGGCGGATAGCGAGCGGTCGCGGGTGACGATGGTCCAGCCGTCGTTGCCGTGCTCTTTCACCTCGCGACGGCCCAGGTTGATCATGGGCTCGATGGTGAAGGTCATGCCGGGTTTGAGTTCCTCGAGCGTGCCAGGCCGGCCGTAGTGCAGCACCTGGGGCTCCTCATGAAACTTGCGGCCGATGCCGTGGCCACAGAACTCGCGGACCACAGAAAAGCCGTTGCCCTCAGCGAACTTCTGGATGGCGTGTCCAATATCTCCCAAGCGGATGCCAGGTTTGACCTTGACGATGCCATGCCACATGGCCTCGAAGGTGAGTTGCACCAGGCGCTTGGCGGCGATGGAGGCCTCACCGATGACGAACATCCGGGAGGTGTCGCCGTACCAGCCGTCCTTGATGACGGTGACGTCGACATTGACGATGTCGCCCTTCTTCAGCGGCTTTTCGTTCGGGATACCGTGGCAAACCACATGGTTCACGGAGGTGCACAGCGAGGCCGGGTAGGGCGGGTAACCCGGCGGCTGGTAGCCCAGGGTGGCCGAGACGCTGCCCTGTTTTTGCATGTGTTCGGCGGCCAAGCGGTCGATGTCGAGGGTGGTGATCCCCGGCTGGATCAGCGGGGTGAGGTAGTCCAGGACCTCGGAGGCCAGCCGGCATGCGGTTCGCATGCCCTCGATTTCGGCGGCGTCCTTGTAAGTGATGCTCATCGCACGATTATCCCAGACGGGGGCCGGCCGCCTCGGGGGTTGTCGGTGCCTGAATCCCTGGCCGCCCAGTAAAATGCCGGGTTGCTCGAACAGGCCCCAACGTGACCCTGCACATCTCCGAATTCGAGGGCGGTCAGGCGCTCAGCGCCTTCCGCGTCCAGCAGCTGCTTCCCCGCCTGCAGGCTGTCCACGAACGCATCCTGGGCCTATCGGCCCGCTTTATCCATTTGGCCGCCTGGGAGCAGGCGCCCGACGCCAGCGCCCGTGCGCGGCTGGCGGCCCTCCTCACCTATGGCGACCCGGCCGAGCCCCCGGCCCGCGCGAAGGACGAGAGCGGCGAGGTGGTGCTGGTCACCCCCCGTCTGGGCACCGTCTCTCCCTGGGCCTCCAAGGCTACCGACATCGCGCACAACTGCGGCCTCGGTCTGCGGCGGGTCGAGCGCATCGTCGAATATCGGCTGCATCTGCAGTCCGGCTGGCTGTCCGGCAAGGCCAGCCTGAACCCGGAGCAGATGGCGGCGGTGGCCGCCCTTCTTCATGACCGCATGACCGAGTCGGTGGTGCAGGACCGGGCGCAGGCCCACGCCCTGTTCACCGCTTTGCAGGCGCCGGCCATGGAGCGGGTAGACCTGCTCGCGGGCGGCCGCGGCGCCTTGGAAGCAGCCAACAGCCGCTTCGGCCTGGCGCTGGCCGACGACGAGATCGACTACTTGGTCGCCGCCTTCCAGAAGCTGGGGCGCAACCCGACCGATGTCGAGCTGATGATGTTCGCCCAGGCCAATAGCGAGCATTGCCGGCACAAGATCTTCAACGCGCGCTTCACCATCGACGGCCAGGACCAAGACCTGAGCCTGTTCGGGATGATCCGCAACACCCACCAAAAGCATCCCCAGCACACGGTGGTGGCCTATTCGGACAATGCTGCCGTCATGGAAGGCCATGAGGTCGAGTTGTTCCTGCCCCAGCCCCAGCCTGTAGGTGGTCCAGCGATTTACCAGGCACGCAGGGCCACCCAGCATGTGCTGATGAAGGTGGAGACGCACAACCACCCGACCGCAATCTCGCCGTTTCCCGGAGCCTCTACCGGTGCCGGCGGCGAGATCCGCGACGAGGGCGCCACCGGCCGGGGCTCGCGCCCCAAAGCCGGGGTGACGGGTTTCTCGGTTTCCCGTCTGTGGGAGGCGCCGCAAGCGCCCGGGCATGGCAAGCCGGCGCACATCGCCAGCCCGCTGCAGATCATGACCGAGGGCCCCTTGGGCGGTGCGGCTTTCAACAATGAGTTTGGCCGGCCCAACCTGGCGGGCTACTTCCGCGAGTACGAGCAGGTGGTGGACGGGGTGGTGCGCGGCTACCACAAGCCCATCATGATTGCCGGCGGCCTGGGCGGTATCGACGCGGGCCTCACCCACAAAATTGAATTCCCTGCAGGCACCCTGCTGGTGCAACTGGGCGGCCCTGGCATGCGCATCGGCATGGGCGGTGGCGCGGCCAGTTCCATGGCGACCGGCACCAACGCCGCCGAACTCGACTTTGACTCGGTGCAGCGCGGCAACCCCGAGATCGAGCGGCGTGCGCAGGAGGTCATCAACCATTGCTGGAATTTGGGCGAGAACAACCCCATCCTTGCCATTCACGACGTGGGTGCGGGCGGCTTGTCCAACGCGTTCCCCGAGCTCACGAACGACGCCGGGCGCGGCGCGCGCTTCGATCTTTCGCAAGTGCCACTGGAGGAAACCGGCCTCGCCCCGAAGGAGATCTGGTGCAACGAGAGCCAGGAGCGATACGTGATGGCGATCGCGCCGGAATCGCTCGCCCAGTTCCGCAGTTTCTGTGAGCGCGAGCGCTGCCCCTTCGCGGTGGTGGGCGTGGCGACCGCCGAGCGCCAGCTGGTGGTGGTCGACGACCAAAACGCCGCGGTAGACATGCCGCTGGAAGTCCTTCTGGGCAAGGCCCCCAAGATGCACCGCAAGGTCGCGCGCTTGGCGCGCAGCGTTGCGCCGCTGCAGCTCGATGGGGTGAGCTTGCAAGACTCCGTGATTCGCGTGCTCTCGCACCCCACGGTGGCGTCGAAGCGCTTTTTGATCACCATCGGCGACCGTACTGTGGGCGCCATGACCCACCGCGACCAGATGGTCGGTCCCTGGCAGGTGCCGGTGGCCGACGTGGCGGTGACCCTGGCCGACTACCGTGGCTTTGCCGGCGAGGCCATGGCCATGGGCGAACGCACTCCGCTGGCCTCGGTCGATGGCCCGGCCTCGGGCCGCATGGCGGTGGCAGAAGCCATCACCAACCTGCTGGCCGCTCCGATCGAACTGCCCAGGGTCAAGCTCTCCGCCAACTGGATGGCCGCCTGCGGCGAACCGGGCGAAGACGCGGCCCTGTACGACACCGTGCGGGCCGTCGGGATGGATCTGTGCCCGGCGCTGGGCATCTCCATCCCGGTGGGCAAGGACAGCCTGTCCATGCGCACCCAGTGGCAGGAGGGCGGCGAGACGAAGAAGGTCACCTCTCCGGTGAGCCTGGTCATCACCGCCTTTGCCAGCCTCGCCGACGTGCGCGGCACGCTCACCCCCCAGCTCGATGCGCAGCAGGAGACCACCTTGGTGCTGGTTGATCTGGGCAAGGGCCGCATGCGCATGGGCGGCTCGATTCTGGCCCAGGTGCTCAATCAGCCCGGCGGCGAGGTGCCCGACCTCGACGATGCGCAAGACCTGGTCCGTCTGGTGAGCGCAGTCAACCAGCTGCGTGCCGAAGGTCGGATCCTGGCCTACCACGACCGCAGCGACGGCGGCCTGCTGGCCGCGGCGGCCGAGATGAGTTTTGCCGGCCGGGTGGGCGTTTCGCTCAATGTGGACATGCTGGTCACCGAGGGCGATGGCATCAGCGACAGCCGCGCCGACCATGGCGACGCCAAGAACTGGGCGGGGCAGGTGAGCGCGCGGCGCGAGGAACTCACCCTCAAGGCCTTGTTCAACGAGGAACTGGGGGTGCTGCTCCAGGTGCCCACCGCGGTGCGCAACGAGGTGATGCAGGTGCTGCGCGCCCATGGCTTGTCGCGCCACAGCCACTTTGTCGGCATGACCCGCCCTGCGTCCTCGGCGATTGCGGTGGGCAAGGGCGAGCTGCAGGTCTGGCGTGACACCAAGGCGGTGTTCTCGGCCAAGCTGTCCGACTTGCACCAGGTCTGGGACAGCGTGAGCTGGAAGATCTGCCAGCAGCGGGACAACCCCGCCTGCGCCGACCAGGAGCACGCCGCCGCCGGCGATCCCACCGACCCGGGCCTGCAATTTGCGCCCAGCTTCGACGCCACCGACGACGTGGCCGCGCCGTATCTCAACCTCGCCCGGCCCCGCGTGGCCATCTTGCGCGAGCAGGGCGTCAACTCCCATGTGGAAATGGGCTACTGCTTCAACCTCGCTGGCTTCGAGGCGGTCGACGTGCACATGACCGACCTGCAAACGGGGCGCGCCAAGCTGGTTGACTTCAAGGGCTTTGTGGCCTGCGGGGGCTTTAGCTACGGCGATACCCTGGGCGCCGGCATCGGCTGGGCCCGCAGCATCACCTTCAATGCGCCGCTGGCGGCGCAGTTCCAGGCCTTCTTCGGCCGCAGTGACACCTTCGCCCTGGGCGTTTGCAACGGCTGCCAGATGCTGGCGGAGTTGGCCGACATCATTCCCGGCGCGCAGGACTGGCCGCGGTTTACCACCAACCTCAGCGAGCGCTATGAGGCGCGGCTGTCTCAGGTGGAGGTTCTCCAATCGCCCAGCTTGTTCTTCCAGGGCATGGAAGGCAGTCGCCTGCCAATTGCGGTCGCGCATGGCGAGGGCTTTGCGAACTTCACGCGGCGTGGAGACTCTTCGAAGGCGATCGCAGCGATGCGCTTTGTCGACGGCCAAGGCCAGGCCACGGAGGTCTACCCCTTCAACCCCAACGGCAGCCCCGGTGGCTTGACGGCGGTGACCACCGCCGATGGCCGCTTCACCGCCATGATGCCGCACCCGGAGCGGGTGTTCCGCAACGTCCAGATGTCGTGGACGGGTGGTGATGTCAGCGCGCACAGCCCCTGGCTGCGCATTTGGCGCAACGCGCGCCGCTGGCTGGGCTGAGGCAAGTTCGCCTGGGGTCTTTGGCCTGATCCATCAGCCAGTGTCGGGGGCGACACCCCCACAGGCTCAGGCCTTGCTGCAGTCGCTGCCCTTGGCAGCAGTGAACGAAGTGCCTTTGGCCAGTGCCACGGTTCCTTTGCCACCGCTCAGACGCAGAGCCTGTCCGTCACGCTCGAGCACGAGGCTCCCCACTGGAGTCTCGTCCGTCGCCAGCGTAGGCCCCTGCATGCGACCGGTGATGGGCCACTGGCGCTCACGGCGCTGTAGCGTGCCAGTGACCTCCTGGTATTTTTGTGTGAGGCGCAGGCTGTAGGACCCCAGAGGACCCGCGCCACACCACAGGCCAGCCACCTGTGCGGGGACTGTCCAAAAGTGCACCTTGCTCGACTTCTCCCGGCCAACTTGCTTGTCCGGGACCGACAAGACGGTGGTTTGATCGGGCTTCCAGTCACCCATGTCCCAGTCATGCGAGACGATGCGGGTACCCGGCTTCAGCGCCAGGATAGCGGGGCGCAGACGCATGTTGAACTCTGGCAGCAGGTACATCGTGATCACCGTCGCCTTGGACAGGTCGGTGGTGAACAAGTCCTGGATACGAAATTCTGTCCTGTTGGCCACCCCGGCTTCGGCGGCAATCTTGCGGCTTTTTTCTACCAGGGCGGGGTCGATCTCCACGCCCAGGCCGGTGGCACCAAAGCGCTTGGCAGCGGTGGTGACTATTCGGCCGTCACCCGAGCCGAGGTCGATCACATGGTCCTTGGGGCCGACTGAGGCAATGCGCAACATCTCAAGGGTGACGTTGTCGGGGGAGACGATGAAGGGCACCTCCTCGACGTAGCCGGGCTGTGCTGCCGGAACCTGAGCCCGGGCGTGACCAACGCCAAGGCCAGAGACGGCGGCGACAAATAGTGCGGCAACAGCCGTGAGTGAGCCAGCCGGATGACCCAGTAAAGAGGCAGTCGTGATGGAGTCGGCGCGCTTATTCATGCAGCAAAGATAGCACTCTAATTGGGACTCCGGGTTCTCCCTGATGGCCCGTAGAGACAGGTCGAGTCGGCTCCCATCCAGGGCCGACGTCCATCTCCTGGCGACCGGCGTCGAAGCCGGCCAGGATTTGGCGGGTAGCGGCTTGCGCGCTGATCTCGCCCCATCCGCTCCCGTCAATCGCATGCGCCCTGTTTATCCGGGTGTGGTGCTCCGAGAAGAGTACCTCATGCCCTTGGGCATGAGCCCCCACGCCTTGGCGCAGGCGCTCAAGGTTCCGCCGTCCCGCGTCAACGACATCGTTTTGGAGCGTCGCGGGATCACCGTCGACACCGCCATGCGACTGGTGCGATTTTTCGGTGGTGACGTCCAGACCTGGATGAACTTGCAGACCGCCTACGAGATCAAGACGGCCGAGGCCAACCTGGCCCCCCGGATTGCCGAGGAGGTCACGCCGAGGGCGGTGTGACCTGCTGGGGACGCGTCCGGTAGAACTGCAGCGGCGCCTCGGTCATCTCCTGGACGCGTTGGTTCAGGACGGACTTCTTCATCTTGCCCACCACGTGCATTTCGCAGGGCTTGCAGTCAAAGCGCAGGGTGAGTTTTTCCTTGCCATTGACCAGTTGAAGTGGCTCGGCCCGCACCGTGCCCTGGACGCCCGTCACGCCTTTGGCCTGCTTCGGGCAAAGGCTCATGCTCCAGCGCACGCAGTGCTTGGTGATCATGAGGGAGACCTCGCCTTCCTCCTCGTGGCTCTCGTACGCCGCGTCGATCACCTTCACCCCGTGCTTGGCGTAGAAGTCATGCGCCTTCTGGTTGAAGACGTTGGCCAAGTAGCTGAGGCTGTCTTCCGGGTAGGCCACCGGCGGCTCCACCGGTTGGGCGCGCGGCGGCCGGGTGTAGGCGGCGCTGCGGGTGGCTTCCAGCGCAGCCACTGCCTCGCGCCGGAGCGCATTGAGGTAAGAGGCGGGCAGGAACCAGGGGCCGGTGAGCGCGAGGCGAATGTCCGTTGGCTCGAAATCGGTCGTGCCAAAGCGCCCGAGCTGCTCGCGCAGCTGCGCCTCTTGGCGGCCAGCGTCGTGCGCCGGCTCTTTGGGGTGGGGCAGGGCGGCGCGGGCGCTGTGACCGTCTTCGTCGGTGAGTGAGAGCACAAAGCCGTCGGCGGTTTCGGACAGTTCTGCCCACAGGCCGATGCGGCGCTCGCTGGACTTCTTTTCCAGTTGCCGCACCCAGCTCATGTCACGGTTGCGATTGAGTTCGGTGCCCTTGCGCAGGTCGCGCATGCCGGCGATCGGGTCCTTGGGGAAGACTCGCCAACGGCTACCTGTGCCTGACGTGTCGCCCAGCTTCTCGGCCCTGTTGATCGCCACACCCACCAGTTCTTTTTGCAGGTCGTAGTAGCAAAGACCATCGCCGTTGTGCAGCTCGGCGCTACTGTCGTGGCACTCCAGCTCGATCCAGCCCTCGGCCTCCTGCACCCGGGTCACCCAGGCAATGGCCTGGCCCGGGTTCTTGGGAGAATCAAA
>JAURKV010000016.1 GCA_030831585.1 Ramlibacter sp.
TCACCCCAGAGCACCGGCGAGGTGGCATAGGGCAAAGGCCTGCCTTGGCGGTCCACCCGCTTGCCATTGCTCTCCATTTCGAGCTGCTGCAGGTAGGCCGGCAGCCGGCGCAAAGCGCTGTGATAAGGCGCCAGGCCGCGGCTGGTGAAGTGGTGGAAGTTGCGGTACCACAGGTCGACCAGGGCCAGACGCACAGGCAGGTTGCGCGCGAAGGGCGCCTTGGCGAAATGCGCGTCCATCGCATGGGCGCCGGCCAGCAGGGCGCGGAAGTTCTCCGCCCCGACAGCGATGGCCACGGGCAGGCCGATGGCTGACCAGAGCGAATAGCGCCCGCCTACCCAGTCCCAGAAACCGAAGGTGGTGGTGATGCCAAACTCGCGCGCAGCGGCCACGTTCGTAGTGAGCGCCGCGAAATGGCGCGCAGTGTCGCGGCCACCGCGGGCCAGGAACCAGTCACGCGCCGAGCGCGCGTTCATCATGGTCTCGAGGGTGGTGAAGGTTTTGGAGGCGATGAGAAACAGCGTTCGCTGCGGGTCCAGGCCCTGCAGCACGCTGTCGAGTTCGTGGCCGTCGACGTTGGAGATGAAATGCAGGCGGAGCCCGGGCTTGGCAAACGACGCCAGCGCCAGGGTTGCCATCTGCGGGCCGAGGTCGGAGCCGCCAATGCCGATGTTGACCACGTCGGTGATCGCGCCATCGGCACGCACCGCCTCGGCACAGGCCAGCATGGCATCCAGGGTGTCGGCCACCTGTCCGCGCTCGGCCACCAGGGCCTCGATACCCGAGGGCGCCCAGGCCGGCGCTTGGCTCGCTACACGCCCGGGATAGCGCAGCAGCCAGTGCATGACCGCCCGACCCTCGGTGCCATTGACCCGTGCGCCAGAAAACATCGCGTCGCGCTGCTCGGCGAGGCGGCACTGCGCGGCCAGTTGCAGCAACAGGCTCTCGGTCTTGGCGTCGATGAGGTTGCGCGAGAGGTCGGCAAAAAGATGCGGTGCGTCCTGGCTGAAGGCCTCGAAGCGACCCGCGTCCTGCGCAAAGGCCTGGCGCAGGTCCAGGCCACGACCCTCGCCGTCAAAGTGCGCCTGCAGCGTGCTCCACGCCGGCACCTCGTCACAGCGCGGAAAGCTTGGAAAGTCGGCGGGCAGGTGCATGGGTTCGGCTTCAGGCGGCCTTGATCAGCGCCTCGAGCTTGACCGCGTCGACGGCGAAGGCCCGGATGCCCTCGGCCAGCTTCTCGGTGGCCATCGCATCCTCATTGAGCGCGTAGCGGAAGCTGGACTCGACGTAGCGCACCTCGGAAATGTCCATGCCCTTGGCCGACACCGGGTCGAGGGCGCGGGCCAGCGGCGCGTCACTGGAGGCCAGCTGCGCGAGCAGCTCGGGGCTGATGGTCAGCAGGTCACAGCCCGCCAAGGCCACGATCTGACCCAGGTTGCGAAAACTTGCGCCCATCACCTCGGTGGAGATGCCGTGGCGTTTGTAGTACTGGTAGATCTGACGCACCGAGCGCACGCCAGGATCGTTCGCGCCGGCGCTGGCGGCCTCGTCCCAGGCGCTGCCAGCCGACTTTTTGTACCAGTCGTAGATGCGGCCGACGAAGGGCGAGATGAGTTGCACCCGAGCCTGGCCGCAGGCTACCGCCTGGCAGAAGGAAAACAGCAGGGTGAGATTGGTGCGGATGCCACGCTGCTGGAGCTCGGCCGCCGCCTGGATGCCCTCCCAGGTGGCGGCGATCTTGATCAGGATGCGATCCCGCTCCACGCCTTCGGCCTGGTAGAGCGTCATGATCCGCTCGGCACGCGCTACGGTGGCAGCGGTGTCAAAACTCAGACGGGCGTCCACCTCGGTGGAGACGCGCCCCGGCACATGCTGCAGGATCTCAACGCCAAAGCGCACCAGCAGGCGGTCGACGATGTCGTCCATTGCGCGGTGGCGGTGCCGTTCGACCGTCTGCGCCAGCAGGGGTGCGTAGTCGGCCTTTTGCACCGCCTTAAGGATGAGAGAAGGATTGGTGGTGGCGTCCCGCGGCTGGAACTGCGCCAGCTGCATGAAGTCGCCGGTATCGGCCACCACGGTGGTGAACTGCTTGAGCGCGTCGAGTTGGTTCATGCGCCGATTATCGGCGCGCACCGCCCGGCGCGGCGCGCTTGAGTCCCCAGGCGAAACCGTTTCAGTCCGGCAACACGCTCACGCCCACGCCGGTGAGCGACAGGCCCGCCTCGGCCCCCAGCACCCAGTCGACGGCGGGGTCGAAGGAGAGCACAAAGACGGGGCCCAGGGCGGTGTCGAAGGTGAGCTCGTAGCCGCTGCCCAGGTAGGCGCTTTTCACCAGATGGCCGGCCAGACCCTGCCCGGCAGGCCCCAGGCGCCAGGCCTCAGGCCGCACCGCCACCTTAGCGGGGCCCGGTGCCACCGGCTGGCGGGGCGTGAGAGACAACGGCCCCAGTTGCACCCGGCCATCTTCGGCAACGACAGCCGGAAAGAGGCGGGCCTCGCCCATGAAGCCAGCGACAAATTCAGACTGCGGCAGCTCGTACAGCGCGCGCGGGCTGCCGATCTGGGCAATGTTGCCGCGGTCCATGACGATGATGTGGTCGCTCACCGCCAGAGCCTCGCTCTGGTCGTGCGTGACATAGGCCACAGTGAGCTGCAGCCGCTGCTGCAGGCCGCGAATTTCTTCGCGCATTTCGCGCCGCAGCCGCGCGTCGAGGTTGGACAGGGGCTCGTCAAACAGCAGCACGGCTGGCTCCAGCACGAGGGCGCGGGCCAGCGCCACGCGCTGCTGCTGCCCACCTGAAAGTTCTGCGGGCAGGCGGGCATCCAGGCCGACCAGACCGACGCCCTCGAGCGCCGCGGTCGCCTTGGCGCGCGCGACCTCGTGGGCCATGCCGGACATGCGCAGGCCAAACATCACGTTGCCCATGACGTCCATGTGCGGAAACAGGGCGTAGTTCTGGAACACCAGGCTCACATTGCGCTGGGCAGGGCCCAGGGTGGTGACGTCCTGGCCAGCGATCAGGATCTGGCCGCCCGAGGGCGACTCCAGGCCGGCGATCATGCGCAAGATGGTGGTCTTGCCGCAGCCCGACGGGCCCAGCAGCGTGGTAAGCGTGCCGCGCGGTACGCTGAAACTAACCCGATCCACCGCCAGGGGCGTAGCCGGGTCATTGCCGTAGCGCTTGGAGACTTGGCGGAATTCGATGCCGGGGGCGGAGGGGCTCATGGGTCAGGCGCTCGTGGAAGGAACCGCCGCGGCGGTACGGTCGGCAGGCAGGGCGATGGCGCGACGGCCCAGCCGGCGCTGGCCCACCAGCCATTGAATCAGCGCGATGGCCAGGGACATCAACAGGATCAGCACCGTGCAATACGCCAGGGCGACGCCGTAGTCGCCATTGCCCACCCGGCCGATGATGTAAGTGGTGGCCAGCTCGTTCTCGGCGGTGACCAGAAAGATGACCGCGCTCACCGTGGTGATCGCCCGCACAAAGCTGTAAATCAGGGCCGCCACCAGGGCCGGCTTGAGCAGGGGCAGCAACACGTGACGCAGGGTGCGCAAGCTGCCGGCTCGCAGCATGAGTGAGGCCTCGTCGAGCGAGCGATCGAGCTGCTTGAAGGCGGCGGTGCCAGCGCGCACGCCCACCGGCAGGTTACGGAACATGAAACACAGCACGATGATCATGGCGGTGCCGGTCAGCTCGAAGGGCGGCACGTTAAAGGCCAGGATGTAGCTCACCCCCAGCACCGTGCCCGGGATCGCAAAGGCCAAAAGGGCCGAGAACTCGAACAGGCCGCGCCCACGAAACTCGGTGCGCGCCATCAGCCACGCAATCAACAGGCCCAGGCCGGCGGTCAGCGGCGCGGCGATGGCGGCCAGCTTGATGGTGGTGAAGAAAGAGCTCCAGGCGGTGCCGGCCCAGACCAGACCGAAGGGGCCCCAGTCCAGGGCGAAGGCGGTGATGAAATGCTTGAAGCTCAGGCTGTAGTCGCGGCCCCAGGTGTGAACAAAACCGCCGACGAAGGCCAGGGCGTACACCGCCAAGGTGAACGCCATCCAGGGCAGGGCCACGCCGTGCACCACGCGCGAAACGCCGGTCGGTAGCGGCGGCGGCACGCCGGCCTCTCCCTTGCCTGAGACGGTGGTGAACTGCTGCTTGTGCAGCAGCCAGCGCTGGGCCGCAAAAACCGCCAGTGCAAAACCGGTGAGCACCCAGGCCAGGGACGCGGCGCGCCCCTGGTCGTACTGGGCGCCGACGATGGCAAAGAAGATTTCCGTCGACAGCACCGAGAACTGCGCGCCCACCACGATGGGGTTGCCGAAGTCGGCCATGCTTTCGATGAAGCCCACCAGGAAGGCGTTGGCCAGGCCGGGCTTGATCAGGGGCAGGGTCACGGTGCGAAAGGTTTGCCAGCGATCAGCGCGCAGGGTCTGCGCCGCCTCCTCCAAGCTGGGGGCGATGCCCTGGACCACACCGCGCATGATCAGGAAAGCCACCGGGGTGAAGGCAAAGGTCTGCGCCACCCAGACGCCGAACCAGCCATAAAACCAGCGGGTCGGGGTGATGCCGAAGGCGTATTCGAGAAACTGGTTCACCAGGCCGGCACGGCCAAACAGCAAGATGAGACCTAAGCCGACCACGAAGGGCGGCGTGATGATCGGCAACAGGGCGAGCACATTGAACGCAGGGGCAGTGCGCCGGTGCCCCCCGCGCTCGGCCATGAGGGCCATGAAGGTGCCCAGCACAGTGGTGCTGGTGGCGGTGAGCAGGCCCATGAACAAGGTGTTCCAGGCCACACCGCAGCGGGTGCCACCAGACAGGCAGGCCAAACCAAAATTGCGCTCGCTCGCGATACGCTCCCACAGCAGTGCAGGCGCCCAGCCACCGTCTTCGCTGAGCACGGCCGCCGACAGGGCCTTGAGCACCGGGAAGGCAACAAACATCAGCAGCAGGCTGCCGCAAACCCAGACCGTTGCCGACGTGAACAGATCGCCGCGGAAGGCGCCCCGGCGTGCCGCCCCGAAGGCTGCCAGCACCAGCAGCGCGCCCAGCGTCACCGAGCCGCCCCAACCCATGCCGCCCTGGCGGCTGGCGAGCTCGCCCCAAAAGACGTTGAAGCTTTCAAAGGCCCAGCCGCGGGCGCCCACCAGAAAGCCGCTGCCCAGCACACCCACCAGCCCCAGCAGCCCACCCGCCATCAGCCACGCGCCCTGGCGCCGGCCGGGCGGCAACAGCAGGCCGACGCCTGCCACCAGCAGTGCGGCCGGCACACCCCACAGCCACGCGCGCCCAAACAGAAGCGCCTGCGCCAGACCGCTGCCGGTCTCGGGCGCAGCAAACACCTGGTGCACCTGGACCAGGCCCGAACCCTCAGACAGGGCGTACCAAGGCAGCCCGACCCACGCCAGCAGCGCGAGCGCCAGCCAGGCCCAAAGGGCGCGGTCAGTGGAAATGGGCATCCGGCGAGGGCGCGGCCAGACGGCGGGCGCCGATCAGCGACCCTGGTTCAGGATCTCGCGCTCCCAGCGGGCGATCAGGCGGCGGCGCTCGGCGCTGGAGCCGTACTTGGCGTAGTCGTAGTTGATCAATTTGATCTTGGACGGGTCGGCCATGCGCGCATCCTTGGGCACGTTCTTGTTACTGGGCAACTGGAACTGGTTGGCGGCCAGGCCGAACTGCTGGCCACCCGGGGTCAGGGCCCACTCATAGAAGCGCTTGGCCGCCTCGGCGTTGGGGCTGCCCTTGACGATGCTCATCGAGCCGATCTCGGCCCCCGTGCCCTCGCTGGGGTAGACGCCGACGACCGGAAAGCCGGCCAGTGCCTCGGTGGCCACGTCGTGCACGAAGCTGATGGACACCATGGTCTCGCCACGCGCAGCGGCCTTGATGGGGGCGGTGCCGGAGCGGGTGTAGGTGCTGATGCTCGGGTGCAGGGACTTCATGAAGGCAAAGGCCTTCTCCTCGCCCATGAGCTGCACCAGGGTGGCGATCATGGTGTAGGCGGTACCGCTCGAAGCCGGGTTGGCCATCTGGATGTCACCCTTGTACTCGGGCCGCAGCAGGTCGGCCCAGGCGGCGGGCGCGGGGGCCTTCTTCTTGGCCAGCATCTCCTTGTTGTAGCCAAAGCCCAAGGGGCCCAGATACACGCCCACCGTGCGGAAGCCGGCGTCAGCCGCCTGCTTCTGCGCCCAGGGGTGCAGTTGAGAAAGCTGGGAGGATTTGTATTCGAGGGTCAGGCCCTGCTCGGCCGCCTGCAGGTGCGGGTCGCCGGTGCCGCCGAACCAGATGTCGGTCTTGGGATTGGCCTTCTCGGCATTGATCTGCGCCAGCGCTTCGCCCGAACCCTTGGCGGTCATGTTGACCTTGGTGCCGGTGGTGCGGGTGAACACGGTGGCCATCAGGTTGCACCACTCGGCCTGCACCGAGCAGATGATGTTCACTTGGCCTTGGGCCAGGACGGGCGTGGCCACAGCGGCGACGACGAGTGCAAGTGCGGCGCTTCGGACGAGCTTTTTCATGGTGTGTACTTGTAATCGGATTACCCTCCATCGTAACCCGACGGTTTCTGGCGCGGCCCGGGGGAAACACCGACCCACACATCGACGAACCCCGAATTTCCGCACTGACAGGCAGTGTTTCTTGGACCAGGGGCCGACACCCCGATCAGCCCGACGGGCTGAAACCCGACCCTCGCAAGTCATGAAACCAAGTTACATTGACCCGACTCCCGCTCTCAACCCACCATGAGCTTCGACCTCGTTCTCTTCGGCGGCACCGGCGACCTCGCCTGGCGCAAACTGTTGCCCGCCCTGTTCCAGGCCTTCCGACACGGCAGCCTGCCAGCCGGTGGGCGCATCCTCGGCGTGGCCCGCGACGATCTGGATGATGCGCGGTACCGAAGTTTCATCCGCAGCCGCTTCGACGAGGTCGATCTCGCCAAGCGACCCAGCGCCGACGAGTTCCAGCGCTTCGCCCAGATGCTGGGCTTCGTACGCATGGACCTGTCGCAGGCGGCTGACTATGCCCGCCTGTCCCAGCGTCTGGCCGAGCGCCAGGCCGACACGGTGGTGATGTACCTGGCCACTGCGCCCAGCCTCTTCACCGGGGTGTGCGAGCAACTGGCAGCGGCGGGCCTCAACACCGCCCGCACCCGGCTGGTGCTGGAAAAGCCCTTGGGCCACGACCTGGCGTCCAACCGCGCCATCAACGAAACGGTCAAACGGGTCTTGAGCGAGAAGCAGGTGTTTCGCATCGACCACTACCTGGGCAAGCCCTCGGTGCAGAACCTGTTCGCGCTGCGCTTTGGCAACGCCCTGTTCGAGCCGCTGTGGAGGCGGGAAAACATCGACCACATCCAGATCACCATCGCCGAGGACCTGGGCGTCGAAAAACGCGGCGCGTTCTACGACAGCACCGGGGCGCTGCGGGACATGGTGCAGAACCACGCACTGCAACTGCTGTGCGCGCTGGCGATGGAGCCCCCGATCAATTCGCACGCCGACGCGATCCGCGACGAAAAGCTCAAGGTGCTGCGCTCCCTCAAACCCTGGACGGCCACCACGCTGGACCCACATGCGATCCGCGGCCAGTACAGCGCAGGCAAGGTGGACGGCCAGCCGGTCAGGGGCTACCTCGAGGAGCCCGGCGTGGCCCCCGGCAGCACCACCGAGACCTTCGTCGCCCTGCGCGCCGAGATCGCCAACTGGCGCTGGGCGGGCGTGCCCTTCTACATCCGCACGGGCAAGCGCCTCGCCGCGCGCGAGGCCCACATCGTGGTGAACTTCCGCCCGGCGCCGCACGCCATCTTCGGCACGCCGCCTGGCGCGGCCAACCGCCTCGTCATTCACCTGCAGCCACGCGACGGCCTGGAGCTGCACTTGCTGGCCCAGGCGCAGGACGGCCGGCAATGGGTGCGCCAGACCACGCCCCAGCTCACGCCGGTGTCGCTGGATCTGGACTTCGACAAACGCTTTGGCGCCGAGCGGGTGGGCGCCTACGAGCGGCTGCTGCTAGACGTGATCGACGGCCGCCTCAACCTCTTCGTGCGCAGCGACGAGCAAGAGGAGGCCTGGCGCTGGGTCGAACCCCTGCTGGCGCACTGGCAAGCCCACCCCCAAGGGCTGCGGCCCTACGCCGCCGGCACCTGGGGCCCGAGCGCCTCGAGCGCGATGATCGCCCGCGACGGGCACTGCTGGACCGAGGAGCGCTGATGCTGGACCGCGTCAAGGCCTGCCTGTCCGCCCTGGCCCCCGCCGAGCAACGTGTGGGCCGGCTGGTGCTGGCCGACCCCCGGGCCTTTGCCACACTGCCAGTGGCCGAACTGGCAGACCGCGCCCATGTGAGCAAGCCGACGGTAGTGCGTTTTTGCCGCAGCCTGGGCTATGACGGCCTGTCGGACTTCAAACTCAAGCTGGCCGGCAGCGTGAACGAGGGCGTGCCCTTCATCCACCGCAGCGTGGACGCCGATGACCGGCCGGCCGAGGTGATGGTCAAGGTGATCGACAACACGGTGGCCGCCTTCCTCAAGTACCGCAACGACGCCAGCACGGTGGCCATCGAGCGGGCCAGCGAGGCGCTGGTGGCCGCGGGGCGCCAGCAGCGGCGCATCGAGTTCTACGGCGCGGGCAACTCAGGGATCGTGGCCCAGGACGCGCAGCACAAGTTCTTCCGCCTGGGCGTGCACACCGCCGCCTGCAGCGACGGCCATATGCAGGTGATGAGTGCGTCGCTCCTCGGGCCGGGCGACTGCGTGGTGGTTATTTCCAACTCGGGGCGCACCCGCGACCTGATGGACGCCTGCGACATTGCCCGCCGCAAGGGTGCCACCACCATCGTCATCACCGCCAGCGGCTCGCCCCTGGCGGCGCAGGGTCAGATCCATTTGGCGGCCGACCACCCTGAAGGCTACGACCGCTACAGCCCGATGGTGTCGCGCCTCTTGCATCTGGCGATCATCGACGTGCTGGCCACCTGCGTGGCGCTACGCATCGGCAGCGAGACGCTGCAACCGGTGCTGCGGGAGATGAAAAACAATTTGCGGAGCAAGCGCTACACCTGACAACTCACCCCGCTGAGGAGCAACTTAACTTAGTTGTACGCCTTCAAAAGTGGACCGGATCCCACCATGGCCCCCAGGTCGGCAGCCAGTTGCGCCAAAACTGGGGACCAATTGCCGCGATCGGCTTGTCTGTAGAGACTCACGGACTGGTACCAAGGGCTGTCAGATCGGTCGAGTAGCCACCGCCAGTCGGGAATTTGGGACAGCAATATCCAAGTGGGTTTACCCATGGCTCCAGCCAAATGAGCAACGCTGGTGTCGACAGTCACCACAAGGTCCATGAGATCGCAAAGCGCAGCAGTATCGGCAAAGCTTTGCAGATCGCCTCCAAAGTGCCGGACGGTCCCGCTGGCAAGTGCGTGGACGTCTTCGGGGCGCACTTCCTTTTGGAGGCTCACATACTCAGGTCCCTCGGGTAAAAAGCTCAAAAAATCCTTCAAGTTGAGGCTGCGCTCTGCATCCCTTTTGTGAGAGCTACTGCCCGACCAAACCAGCCCAACGCGGAGACCACGCCTATCTCCGAGACGCTGCGCCCAATGACTCAGTCGGTCCTGAGAGCTCCTGATGTATGGGCCTCGGCTCGGTATGGTGTCTAGGTCCGTCTTGAATGCAAGCGGCAGCGAAAGCAAAGGGCAGTGAAAATCGAAATCTGGTCGCGGCGCGCCCTGCTCAATCAATTCATCAACACCATTCAGCCCCTTGAGGACTCCTATGAGCGGTCTCTGCACCTCAAGGATGACACGTGCACCCGCGTCTTTGACGCACTTGACAAAGCGGCAGAACTGAAGAGTGTCTCCAAGGCCCTGCTCAGCATGAATGAACAGGGTCCTGTCGCGAATGTCCTCTGAGCCCAACCAAGTCGGGCGGCTAAAAGTCTCTGGGGCATTCCCCGCATTACCGACCAACCAACGCCATTCGTAGAGAGGCCACGCTGCACGGAGCTGCCCCATAAGCAGCAGGGCCAATGATTTGTTCCAAAGGGCTTCTGCATAGCCTGGCCGGAGAGAGATGGCCTGATCATAGGCAGCCAACGCTTCTGGCATCCTCGCCAGGGCCATGAGAGCATGACCCTTGTTGCAATAAGCAACCGATAACCTAGGGTCGATGCTAATGGCCTGCTCAAAGCTGGCGATCGCCTCATCCACTCGACCTAAGATTTGCAAGACATTGCCCCGGTTCAACAAGACCCCCGCACTCACAGGACTAAGCGCAAGTGCTTGATCAAAGCTGGTCAAGGCCTCCTGGAGTCGACCCAGAAGTTGAAGGGCGCTGCCGCGCGCCCCAAAGGCCTTGGCATACACGGGATTCAATTCGAGTGCACGGTCGTAGCTCACCAGTGCTTTTTCAAACAACCCCTGCGCATGCAAGCAGCTTCCCTTATTGAAGTGAGCTTCTGGCAGATGCGGGGCCAGCGAGATCGCGCGGTCAAAGCTGGCGAGTGCCTCAACATAACGGCCTAGGTCCTGAAGCGCTAATCCATGATTCGAGCAGGCGCCTGCGTGATTCGGGCTCAGCAAAACAGCACGGTCAAACCACCGGGCTGCCGCCTCTGGATCCCCGAGCTGGTAGTTCAGTACTCCGAGGAGGTGCAGCGCATCAAAGTGCCGCGGATCACCCGCGAGTACCTGCTCATAGGTCGTCTTGGCCGCTGGAAGGAGCCCCTGCTGATGAAGCCTCAATCCATGCCCGAAGAGTGCCTGAATCCCGGCCTCGGTTGCCGATCCTCCACCAGACCGGCTCTTTCGCCTTTGCATCACTGGAGGAAACGGTCGCCGCATCCCCTATTGTATTTCGGCATCGGCTGTCGAACTCATCGAAGAAACAATGCGCATAGGGACTCACCAGCGTTTGATATCGGGGTGTACCAAAAGTGGTTTGCGAACTAACAAGTCGCATCTCGAATGGGAGGCCAACTTACAGCCGCCCCTCCTCCACCGCATGGCAGGCAATGCGGATGCCGCCAATCGTCTGCAACTCTGGCCGCTCACGGCGGCAACGGTCATTGGCCTGCGGACAGCGCGGGTTGAAGGCGCAGCCGGCGGGCGGGTTGAGCGGGTTGGGTACCTCACCTTGCACCGGCGTGCGCGCCTGACCCGTCTGGTGCATCTTGGGGATGGCCTCCAGCAGCATGCGCGTGTAGGGGTGGCGCGGCGTGGCAAACAGGGTCTGCTTGTCGGCCAGTTCCACCAGCCGGCCCAGGTACATCACGCCCACCTGGTCACTCACATGCCGCACCACTGCCAGGTTGTGCGAGATGAACAGATACGTCAGACCGCGCCGTCGCTGCAGGTCCTTCATGATGTTCAGAACCTGCGCCTGCACCGACACGTCGAGCGCCGAGGTCGGCTCGTCGCAGACCAAAAATTCCGGCTCGGTCGCCAGGGCCCGGGCAATCGAGATGCGCTGGCGCTGGCCACCCGAGAACTGGTGCGGAAACTTCACCCGGTCCTGGGGCGAGAGGCCGACTGACTGCAGCAGCGCGTCGACCCGCTCGCGCAAGGCCTCGTCACCGGTCACCAGGCCGTGCTCACGCAGCGGCTCGCCCACAATCGCCTCGACCGTCCAGCGCGGATTGAGGCTGGCGTAGGGGTCCTGAAAAATCATCTGGATGCGCCGGCGCAGGGCGCGGCCCTCGGCGCGTCGGAAGGCAGCGTGCGCATCCTGGCCGTCAAAGGTCAGGCCGCCCCGGGTGGGCTGGTAGAGGCCCACCAGAAGTCGGGCCACCGTGCTCTTGCCACAGCCAGACTCGCCCACCAGGGCCAAGGTTTGCCCCTTTTGAATATCAAAGCTCACCCCGTCGACCGCATGCAGCAGTTGCCGCGGCCGGCCCTCGAGCACCCGGTTCAGCCAGGGCGCAGAGACATCGAAAGACATCGCCAGGTCGCGGGCCTGAACCAGGGGCGTGCCAGCAGGTGGCGTACCAGCGGGGGGCGTCGCAACGGCAACGACGGAGGGGTTCTCGGTATCGATCGGGGCGGTCATGCCGACACCTTGGCAGAAGTAGTAGCGTTCGCCGCCGAAGCCGTGCCATCGTCATTGAGCCAGCAAGCAGCGCGGGTGGCGTTGGCCGCCATCAGCACGGGCCGCTCGCGGTGGCAACGGTCTTGCGCCTGCGGGCAACGGGGATGGTAGGCGCAGCCTGTCGGAATGGCGTTGAGCCGTGGCATGGCACCGTCGATCTGGTGAAGACGTTCGCGGTCGGCCCCGATGTCCGGAATGGCCGCCATGAGCCCGCGGGTGTAGGGGTGAGCTGGCGCGTGAATCACCTCGCGAACCGGGCCGATCTCGGCAATGCGCCCAGCGTACATCACCGCCACCCGATCACAGGTTTCGGCGATGACGCCCATGTCGTGGGTGATCAGCATGACCGCCGCCCCACGCTCGCGACACAGGCGCTTGAGCAACTGGATGATCTGGGCCTGGATGGACACGTCGAGTGCGGTGGTCGGCTCGTCGGCCACGATCAGCTGCGGCTCGGCGGCCAGCGCGAGGGCGATCACCACCCGCTGACGCATACCGCCCGAGAACTGGTGTGGGTAATGGTCAATTCGCTCGGCGGCGGCCGGAATGCCGGTGTCTTCGAGCAGGGCAATGGCGCGCCGGCGGGCCTCGGCAGCATCCACGGGCAGGTGGGCCAGGATGGTCTCGGTCAGCTGCCGCCCGATGGTGTAGAGCGGGTTCAGCGAGGTGAGCGGGTCCTGGAAGATCGCGCCGATACGCCGGCCACGGATATGGCGCATCTGGTGGGCCGGTAGGCCGTTGATCTTCTGGCCTTCGAGCAAAACCTCGCCCGAGGCGATGCGCCCGGGTGGCTCCAGCAAGCCGATGATGGCCGCGCCAGTGAGCGACTTGCCGGCGCCTGATTCGCCGACCACTCCCAAAATCTCGCCGGGGGCGATGTCGAAGGAAATACCGTCGATCGCGCGGAGGGTGCCGCGGCGGTGCGGAAATTCGACCACCAGGTTCTTGACTTGCAACAGGCTCATTCGGCGTTCCCTCTCAGCGCAGCTTGGGGTTGAGCGCGTCGCGCAACCAGTCGCCCAGCAGGTTCACCGACAGCGCGATCAGGATCAGCATCAGGCCGGGGAAAACGGTAATCCACCACTCGCCGGAGAACAGGTAGTCGTTCCCGACCCGGATCAAAGTGCCCAGCGAGGGCGAGGTCGGCGGTACGCCCACGCCCAGGAAGGACAGGGTCGCCTCGGTCAGGATGGCGGTGGCCACGTGAATGGTGGCCAGCACCAGCACCGGGCCCAGCACATTGGGCAGGACATGCCGGAACATGATGCGCAGCGGCGCGACGCCGGTGACGCGGGCCGCCTGCACATACTCTTTGCTGCGCTCCACCAGCGTGGAGCCGCGCACGGTTCGCGCGTATTGCACCCAGCCGGTGAGCGTGATCGCCAGGATCAGCACACCAAAGGCCACCGACTCCTGCGCATCCGGAAACAGCGCCCTTCCCACGCCGGCAATGAGCAAGGCGACCAAGATGGCCGGAAAGGACAGCATCACGTCGCACAGGCGCATCAGGAAGGCATCGATCCAGCCACCGCGAAAGCCCGCCAGCAGGCCCAGGCCCACGCCGATCACCATGGACAGCAGCACCGAGATGAGGCCCACCACCAGGGAGATGCGCGCCCCGTACATCAGGGCCGAGAGAATGTCGCGGCCCTGGTCGTCGGTGCCCAGCACAAAGCGCAGCCGGCCCTCGGCCTCCCAGGCCGGCGGCAGGCGGGCGTCAGACAGCTCGAGGGTGGTGAGGTCCATCGGGTTGTGAGGCGCCAGCAAGGGCGCCAGCAGCGCGCCCAGCAGGCAGATGAGGGCAACAACGGCCGCGCCGACCGCCACAGGCGAGGAGCGGAAGCTGAAGCCGATGTCGCTGTCGAGCCAGCGGGTGAAGATGGATTTCATGGCGCGCTTTTCGGGCGTTTCCGTCCGGGTTCAGTGGCCGCCGCGGTCGATGCGCAGGCGCGGATCGACGGCGAAGTACAGCAGGTCGACGATCAGGTTGATCACGACAAAGATGAGGGCGATCAGGCACAGGTAGGCCGCCATCACCGGGATGTCGGCAAACGTCACCGCCTGAATGAACAGCAGGCCCATACCGGGCCACTGGAACACCGTCTCGGTGATGATCGCAAAGGCGATCAGGCCGCCGAGTTGCAGCCCGGTGATGGTGAGCACCGGCACCAGCGTGTTCTTCAGCGCATGGCCGAAGTGGATCGCCCGGTCCGACAAGCCGCGGGCGCGGGCGAACTTGATGTAGTCGGTGCGCAGCACCTCCAGCATCTCGGCACGCACCAGCCGCATGATCAGCGTGAGCTGAAAAACCGCCAGCGTCACCGCCGGCAGAACGATGTGATGCCAGCCCTTGGCCGTGAGCAGCCCGGTGGACCACCAGCCCAGTTTGACCGTATCGCCGCGACCGAAGCTGGGAAACCATCCCAGTGTCACCGCGAAGACCAGAATCAGCATGATGCCGATCAGGAAGGTGGGCAGAGACACGCCCAGCAGCGAGATCGTCATGAAAACTTGGCTGAGGAAGGTGCCTCTGCGCAGCGCGGCGTACACCCCCATCGGGATGCCCACGATCAGGGCCAGACCCGCGGCGATCAAGGCCAACTCCAGCGTTGCCGGAAAGCGCTCGGCGATCAAGGTCGAGACCTTGGAGCCCTGGCGCAGCGACAAGCCGAACTCGCCCTGCACGGCGTTGAGCAAGAAGTGACCGAACTGCACGATGAAGGGCTGGTCCAGGCCCAGGTCGGCGCGCAACTCGCGAATCTGATCAGGCGTCGCCTCCTGGCCCAGGAGGAAGACGACCGGGTCGCCGACATACTGAAACAGCAGAAAGGCGATGAAGGCCACCGAGACCATCACCACCAGGGCTTGGGCGAGGCGGCGCAGGATGAAAGCAAACATGCAGGGGTCCGGAGATCCTGGGTGATCAGGACAGGCTAGTCGAGGCAAAGGCCCACACGCAGGAGTCGCCCGCGTATGGGCCTCACCGTCACATTACTCCCACCCGGCAATACGCCGGAGCGGGGCAGAAGGCGTGGCCGAGATCAGTTGACCTTGACCAGGCGCCAGTCGATGCGGTTGTCCGGGCGGTGGACCACCTCGATGTTCTTCTTCATCGCCCAGGGAATGACCTGGTTATGAAGGGGAATGTGCGACACATCGTCCTTGGCAATCTGCAGCGCCTCCACCAGGCGGCGGTTACGAATCAGAAGGTCGGTTTCCACCTTGGCGCGGTCGATCACTGCGTCGAGGCGCGGGTTGCTGTAGCGACCGACGTTGTAGTTGCCGTCGCCGTCGGTGCCCACAGTGCGCACCAGCGACTGCAGGGTGTACATCGCGTCAAAGGTGGGGACGCCCCAGCCGAGCATGTAAATGCTGGCCTCGTAACGCTGAATCATCGGGAAATAGGTCACCAGCGGCAGCGTGCGCAGCTTGGCCCGCACGCCCACCTTGGCCCACATCGCGGTCACGGCCTGGCAGATCTCTTCGTCGTTGATGTAGCGGTTGTTCGGGCAGGCGAAGTCGA
>JAURKV010000231.1 GCA_030831585.1 Ramlibacter sp.
CATCTGCCGCAGCGACTTTTGCACCGGTCGGCCATCGAGGCCGACCATCGTCATGTTGATCGGTGCGGAGTTTTCCAGGCTGGTGTGCGCCAGCAGCGTGGTGATGAGTTCTTGCTGCTCGATGCGGCTGGTCTTGGGCTCGAAGACGAGACGCACCGCCGCGTCCTTGCTGGACTCGTCGCGCACCGCGTCGAGCACCGCCAGCACCGTCTGCTTGAGTTGCTGCTGGTCCTGGCTCAGGGCCTTTTTGCCTGCCTTGACCTTGGGGTTCGTGAGTTCCTCGATCTCCTCGAGCACCTTCTGCGTGCTCACGCCCGGGGGCAGCTCGTGCACCACCAACTGCCACTGGCCGCGGGCCAGCTCTTCGATGGTCCAGCGTGCACGCACCTTGAGCGAGCCGCGTCCGCTGCGGTAGGCGTCGGCGATGTCGCCAGCCGGCGAGATGATCTGTCCGCCGCCGGGGTAATCAGGGCCAGGCACCAGGGCGAACAGCTCCTCGTCGGAGAGCTTGTTGTTTTTGACCAGGGCCACGCAGGCCTCGGCCACCTCGCGCAGGTTGTGCGAAGGGATCTCGGTGGCCAGTCCAACGGCAATGCCGCTGGCGCCATTGAGCAAGGTGAAGGGTAAGCGCGCGGGCAGCTGGGAGGGCTCTTCGGTGCTGCCGTCGTAGTTGGGGGTGAAGTCAACCGTGCCCTCGTCGATTTCGTCGAGCAGCAGCGTGGTGATTCTGGCGAGGCGGGCCTCGGTGTAGCGCATGGCGGCCGCGCCGTCGCCATCGCGGCTGCCGAAATTGCCCTGGCCGTCGATCAGTGGGTAGCGCTGCGAAAAATCTTGCGCCATGCGCACCAGAGCATCGTAGGCCGCCTGGTCGCCGTGCGGGTGGAAGCGGCCCAGCACATCCCCCACCACCCGCGCGCTCTTGACCGGCTTGGCGCCGGCGTTGCCGGAAAAGCCCAGGCCCATACGGGACATCGAATAAAGAATGCGCCGTTGCACCGGCTTTTGGCCGTCGGCCACATCGGGCAGGGCGCGGCCTTTGACCACGCTCAGGGCATATTCCAGGTAGGCGCGCTGGGCATAGGTAGCCAGGTCCAGCTGGGAGTCGTCACCGCCTTCGGCGGCGAGGGAAATCAGGTCTTGCTCCATGGGGGCTCGGTTCTCAGATTCAATTCGGCGAAATCGACGGGGCCGGCAGTGTCGGGGGTGGCAGCATCAGGGGCGTGTTGCCAAGCGAGTTCGCCAGCGAAGGCGGCATGCTAGAGCGCCCAGGCACGGTACCTGGCAGGGCCGTGCGCACCGGCGCCGCAGGCAGGGCGGGCGCTGCGGGCGAGGCACCCGTCGCGGCCACCGGGCGAAGCGGCGGCGGCGGCTTGAGGATGGCGTACAGCTGCATCACCGTGCGCACGTAGTTCTGGGTTTCCTTGATGTTGGGAATGCGGTTGCCGGCGCGCTGCACCGCGCCTTCGCCGGCGTTGTAGGCGGCCAGGGCCAGCTCCAGTTGTTGCGGGAACAAATTGAGCAGGAAGCGCAGGTAACGGGCACCCGTGCGGATGTTGGTGTGAGGCTCGGCTAGCTTGCGCTCGATCGGCTGGCGGGCATCGCCGCTTACCCCAAAGCGCGCCGCAGTGGCAGGCATGACCTGCATCAGGCCGATGGCGCCCTTGGGCGAGACCGCCTGGGGATCAAAGCCCGACTCGGCGGCGATCAGCGCCTTCAGCAACTCTTCGTCGATGCGGTGGGTGCGAGCCGCTTCCTGGATCAGTGGACGCGCGAGTTGGTAGCCGAGGGTGCCCTCAATGTAGGTGGCCAGCCGAAGGGCCTGAGGGGAAGAGCCCCAGGTGGCGGCGCCGGATGCCGACGGGAGCCCCCCGGATGCAGACGCCGTGGCAGCGCTGTCTGGCAGAGGGATGCCGGCCGCTTCAGCAACCTCAGACTGAGGCTTGGCCGTCATGCCCCCGCGCAGGAACAACTCGTAGCGATCGTCGAGCCTCTCCGAAGCGAAATGCAGAATGCCCCGCGCATCGACATAGGCCCATATGTCTGCCTGGGCGGCCGGCGCCACAAACAAGCCTGCAGCCACGACCACTGACGCCCAACCCAGGCTCCGCAAGAGGCGGCAGGCGGGTAACAGCAAGTTGAGGTGCATGGGGTGGGCTCGGCGATGCTCTGGCGGCAACTAGATATCGACTTCGACCGAATCGCCGTGCAACTCCATCAGCTCGCGGCGGGCTGCGGCCTCGCCCTTGCCCATGAGCTTGGTGATCAACTGCTCGGTGCCCGTGAAGTCGAAGGCGCCCAGTCGCACCGGCAAGAGGCGCCGGGTGTCCGGGTTGAGCGTGGTCTCCCACAGCTGCTCGGCACTCATTTCGCCCAAGCCCTTGAAGCGGCTGATGGACCAGGCGCCCTCACGCACACCTTCCTTGCGCAGCTTGTCGAGGATGGCCGTGAGCTCGCCCTCGTCGAGGGCATAGGCCTTGGAGGCAGGCTTCTTGCCGCGGGCCGGCGCGTCCACGCGAAACAGCGGCGGGCGCGCCACGAACACATTGCCAGATTCGATCAGCCTGGGGAAATGGCGGAAGAAAAGCGTGAGCAGCAGCACCTGGATGTGCGAGCCGTCCACATCCGCGTCGGAAAGGATGCAGATTTTGCCGTAGCGAAGGCCGGAAAGGTCGGGCATATCCTGGGGCCCATGTGGGTCGACACCAATGGCTACCGAGATGTCGTGGATCTCGGTGTTGGCAAACAGGCGGTCACGCTCGACCTCCCAGGTATTGAGCACCTTGCCGCGCAGGGGGAGCACCGCCTGGGTCTCCTTGTTGCGACCCATTTTGGCGCTGCCGCCGGCGGAGTCGCCCTCGACCAAAAACACCTCGTTGTGCAGGGTGTCGCGGCTTTCGCAGTCGGTGAGCTTGCCGGGCAGCACCGCCACGCCCGATCCCTTGCGCTTCTCCACCTTCTGCCCGGCCCTCTGGCGGGTCTGGGCTGCCTTGATGGCCAATTCGGCCAGCTTCTTGCCGTATTCGACATGCTGGTTCAGCCACAGCTCGAGCGAAGGCCGCACAAAGCTGGAGACCAGGCGCACCGCGTCGCGGGAGTTCAGGCGCTCCTTGATCTGACCCTGGAACTGCGGGTCCAGGACCTTGGCCGACAGCACATAGGAAGCCCGGGCGAACACGTCCTCGGGCATCAGCTTCACCCCCTTGGGCAGCAGGGCGTGCAGGTCAATGAAGCTCTTGACCGCAGTGAACAGGCCGTCGCGCAGGCCGCTGTCGTGCGTGCCGCCGGCGCTGGTGGGAATCAGGTTGACATAGCTCTCGCGCACCGGGGCGCCGTCCTCGGTGAAGGCCACGCACCACTGCGCGCCCTCGCCCTCGGCGAAGTTGTCGTTGCTGTCGGCGTAGCCCTCGCCATCAAACAGCGGAATGACCGGGTCGGCGCTGAGCGTCTGCATCAGGTAGTCGCGCAGGCCGCCCTTGTACTGCCAGCTCTGGGTTTCCTTGGTCTTTTCGTTGACCAGCGACACCGCCACGCCGGGCATGAGCACCGCCTTACTACGCAGCAGGTGCACCAACTCAGGAATCGGAAGCTGGGAGGACTCGAAGTACTTCGCGTCGGGCCAGACCCGTACGCTGGTGCCCTGCCTGCGGTCGCCCTCGCCGGCCTTGCGCACTTGCAGGGACTCAGTGACGTCGCCGCCCTCGAACACCAGGCGCGCCACCTGGCCCTCCCGGTGGGAGACGGCCTCCAGGCGCTTGGCCAGCGCATTGGTGACGGACACGCCCACGCCGTGCAGGCCACCGGAGAAGCTGTAGGCGCCGCCCTTGCCCTTGTCGAACTTGCCGCCGGCATGCAGTCGGGTGAACACCAGCTCGATCACCGATGCGCCCTCTTCCGGGTGCAGACCGAAAGGGATGCCGCGGCCATCGTCGTCGACGCTCACCGAGCCGTCGGTGTGCAAGGTGACCTTGATGCGCTTGCCATGGCCGGCCAGCGCCTCGTCGGCTGCGTTGTCGAGCACCTCCTGCACGATGTGCAGGGGGTTGTCGGTGCGGGTGTACATGCCGGGCCGCTGCTTCACGGGCTCAAGGCCCTTGAGCACGCGGATCGAAGCTTCGGAGTAGTCGGGCGTGGGTTTGCTTGCCATGGGTGCCCGCATTGTAAGCAAGACGGGGCAAATATCTGTATGAATCCACAGCCCCGCTTGGAATTTGCAGGCAAAAGGGGCTGCCATGGTCTCGGGCGCTGAGGTGACAGGGCCAGTCGCCTCGGTTCGTTACAGTCCGGGGATGGCCCCGAATTCACCGCCCAAGCTCTCCCTTTTTCAGGTGCTCGCCTGCGGCGCCCTCATCCTCACCCTGTCCATGGGGGTACGCCACGGTTTCGGTCTGTGGCTGCAGCCGATCACCCAGGCCCAGGGCTGGACCCGGGAAAACTTCGCCTTCGCACTGGCGGTGCAGAACCTGGCCTGGGGCGCGGCGGGCATCGTCGCCGGCATGCTGGCCGACCGCTTCGGCGCCTTCAAGGTGCTGGTGGGCGGCGGCGTTCTCTATGCCCTGGGCCTGCTGGGCATGGCACTGTCCACCGACACGCTGGCCTTCACTTTGACCACCGGTGTGGTGCTGGGCCTGGCCCAGTCCGGCACCACCTTCGCCGTCATCTACGGGGTGATCGGCCGGCAGATCGACACCGCGCGGCGATCCTGGGCCATGGGCATGGCTGCAGCTGCGGGGTCCTTTGGCCAATTCCTGATGGTGCCCGTCGAGGGCTTCCTGATCGCCTCCCTGGGCTGGCAAGAGGCCCTGCTGGTGTTAGCCGCCGCCACGCTTCTGATCGGACCGCTGGCCCTGGGCCTGCGCGAGCCGGGTTTCGCCGGTGGCGCGACCCCGGTGCGGGAGCAGACCGTGGCGCAGGCGCTGCGCGAGGCCTTGCGTTACCCGAGCTTCATTCTGCTGGTGGCAGGTTACTTCGTCTGTGGCTTCCAGGTGGTGTTCATCGGCGTGCATATGCCCAGCTTTCTGAAGGACAAGGGCCTGTCTCCCGAGGTGGCCAGCTACGCGCTGGCGCTGATTGGACTGTTCAATGTCGTTGGCACCTACATCGCGGGTGCCCTGGGCCAAAAATTGGCCAAGCGCAAGATCCTTGCGTTCATCTATTTCGCTCGGGCGGTGGTCATTACGGTGTTCCTCTGGGCGCCGCTGTCGCCGATGTCGGTCTACCTGTTCTCGGCGGTCATGGGACTGTTATGGCTGTCCACTGTTCCGCCCACGAGCGCCACGGTGGCCCAGATTTTTGGTGTGTCACACCTGTCCATGCTGGGCGGGATCGCCTTTTTCAACCACCAGCTGGGCTCCTTCATGGGCGTCTGGCTGGGCGGTTACCTCTATGACCACACTGGGAGCTACGACCTGGTCTGGTACATCTCCATCGCCCTGGGCGTGGTGGCGGCCGCTCTGAACCTGCCGGTGCGGGAGGCCCCAATCTCTCGGAAACCGATGGGGGCCGCGCTCGCCACCGGCCAGGCCGCATGAGAGCCGGCCGGGTTTTGGGCTGGGCCGCGGCACTGGCCGCGCTGGCCGGGGTGTTTGCGCTTTACCTGCAACCGACCCTGCAGGTGGCCCTGTCCGAGCTGGTCTGGGCCTGTTTCAACTGATCCCCTTGCAACCGTTGGCCATAACGGCATGAGCGGTAAAGACGCCAGGATGGAGACTCGCCTCTGGCTAGAATGCCCGGATCACTTTTGAAGAGCCCCCCATGACAGCGATCACCGGCAGCCTCGTCGCCCTGCTCACCCCCATGCTCGAAGACGGCAGCGTGGATTACCCTGGGCTTCGCAAGTTGATCGACTGGCACATTGCAGAGGGCACAAATTGCATCGTCGTCGTCGGCACAACGGGCGAATCGCCAACGGTCACTGTCGAGGAGCACCGCGAGATCATCCGTGTGTCGGTCGAGCATGCGGCTGGCCGGGTGCCCATCATGGCCGGCTGCGGCGCCAACTCCACCGCCGAAGCCATTGCGCTGGCCAAGTACGCTCGCGAGGTCGGCGCCAATTCCCAGCTGCAGGTCGTCCCCTACTACAACAAGCCCACCCAAGAGGGGCAGTTCCAGCACTTCAAGGCCATCGCAGAGGCCACCGGCGACCTGCCCATCGTGCTCTACAACGTACCCGGCCGCACCGTGGCAGACATGCAGCACGAGACGGTGCTGCGCCTGTCCGAGGTACCCGGCATCGTCGGCATCAAGGAGGCCACTGGCAACCTCGAACGTGCCCAATGGCTGATCCGGGACGCGCGTCCAGGCTTTTCCATCCTCTCCGGTGATGACCCAACGGCAGTCGCACTCATGCTCTGCGGTGGCCACGGTAACGTGAGCGTCACCGCCAATATCGCTCCTCGGCTGATGAGCGAACTGTGCAAGGCGGCCACTGCGGGTCAGCGTGAGCGAGCAATGGAAATCCAGCGCAAGCTGATGCCGGTGCACCGTTACCTCTTCGTCGAGGCCAACCCGATCCCAGTCAAGTGGGCTGCAGCGCGCATGGGCCTGTGCGGCGGTGCCCTTCGGCTGCCGCTTACCCCTTTGTCGCCGGGCCAGCACCCCGCAGTTGAGGCCGCACTCGCGGCCGCCGGCCTACTGTCGTGATCCTTCCCCATTCTTTTTCTCCGCTGGCTGCAGGAGCCTCCCCCATGCAAATTCAAACCAGCCTCCGGCGATCGCTGACCACCCTGTCGGCAGCACTTTGCCTCGCGCTCACCGCCTGCTCCACGATCGAGGACAGCGGCAAAATCGACTACCGAAGCGCCACCAAGGCGCCGAACCTCGAGGTGCCGCCTGACCTGACCCAGCTGGCCCGCGACAGCCGCTACGCCTTGCCAGGCGCTGCTAGCGTCTCGGCCAACGAGCAGCGGCTTGGACGCTCTCCCGACGGCACTACGACCGCTCCTGCTGCAGTGGGAGATGTGCGGGTCGAGCGCCTAGGCAACCAGCGCTGGCTCGTGGTTGCCCGGCAACCCGAACAGCTGTGGGCGCCCGTCAAGGATTTCTGGAGGGAAAACGGCTTCGTGCTCAGCATGGACCAGCAGAACCTGGGCATCATGGAAACCGACTGGGCCGAAAACCGCGCCAAGATCCCGAACGACATCATCCGAAGCACCATCGGCAAGGTCTTTGACGGGCTGTACTCCACCTCAGAGCGAGACCGCTTCCGCACCCGCCTGGAGCGGCGGGCCGACGGCGTGACCGAAATCTACATCTCCCACCGAGGCCTCGAGGAGGTCTACACCAGCGCCAACAAAGACCGGACCACCTGGCAACCCCGCGCCTCGGACCCCGAGCTGGAAGCCGAATTCCTCCGGCGCCTGATGGTCAAACTGGGCGTATCTGCCGAGCAGGCCAAGGCGGTGGCCAGTGCACCACCTGCCAGGCCGTCTGCCCGCGCCGCTCAGGTCGGCGAAATTCCAGTAGTAGAGATAGACGAGTCCTTTGACCGTGCCTGGCGGCGCGTGGGCCTCTCGCTGGACCGGAGCGGGTTCACTGTGGAAGACCGGGACCGCGCCCAGGGCATCTACTTCGTTCGCTATATCCCGCCACTCGCTGAACGCAAGAGCGAGGGCTTCTTCGCCCGGTTGCTGCCAGGTTCGGACAAGGGCGCAGCCCCGGTCAAGTACCGCATCGTGTTGCGCAGCGAAGGCAAAGTCACTTTCGTCTCGGTGCTCAATGCCGAGGGCCGCCCCGACGCCTCTGCAGCAGCGAAGCGCATCGTACAGTTGCTCGCAAACGACCTGAAATAAGCCCACCGCCCCCCGGCGGCTGTCAGCGCTCTTTACCGTCTTCGCGTGCTGCGCTTCAAGAACCTGGGATCGGGCAGCTCCGGCAACGCCACCCTGGTGCACGCCCTCAGCGGTAGTGAATCCACCACGCTGCTGGTCGACTGCGGGCTGGGCATCCGCAACCTCGAGCAAAGGGCTGCCGAGGCCGGCGTGCTGCTATCCGACCTGGACGCCATCTTCATCACCCATGAGCATTCCGATCACATCGGCTGCGCGCGAAGTCTGGCGCGCAGGTACCGCATTCCAGTCTGGATGAGTGAAGGCACCCATCGCGGGCTGCGCGACGGCGACTTCGAAGACCTGCTGCGGATCGCCGCACACGAACAGCCCATAGATCTGGGGGCACTGCTACTGCACCCCTTCGAGGTCCCCCACGACGCCGGTGAGCCCTTGCAGCTACGGTGCACCGACGGCGATGCGCACCTCGGCATCCTCACCGACCTGGGTCATGTCCCGCCGGATGTCATTGAGGCACTGGCCGGCTGCGGGACCCTGATGCTCGAGTGCAACCACGACGCCGAGATGCTCGCCGAGGGGCCCTACCCCTGGTTCCTCAAGAAACGGGTGGGCGGCGACTTCGGCCATCTGGCCAATGCGGCCGCAGCGGAGGCGGCGCGCGCCTGGCTGCCGCGAGGGCTGAAGCAGGTGGTGGCGGCACACCTTAGCCGCCAGAACAACCGGCCCGACTTGGCCCGGCAGGTGATGGCGCAGGCCCTCGGCTGTGGGCCACAGGACGTCCATGTGGCAGACCAGGACACCGGCACGCCCTGGCTGAGGGCCTGAACCAATTAGCCAAAAGGCGCCTTCAGGCGCCCAAGAAAAAGCCGCCCGAAGGCGGCTTTTTCAATCCGGTAATCGAGGGGTCGATTACTTGGAAGCTGCGGAAGCGGCCGGAGCAGCGGCGCCAGAGGCGGCCGGAGCAGCAGCGGAGGCATCAGCAGCAGGGGCCGGGGCGGGGGCAGCGGCGGGAGCCGGAGCGGGAGCGGGAGCTTCCGGCTTCTTGCCGCAAGCAGACAGGGCGACGGCGGCGAACAGGGCGGCCAGGGCGACGGTTTTCTTCATTTCAGTTCCTTTTTTGAAGATGGAAAATTTTCCGGAAAATTCGTCCCCGTGCACACAGAGGGCCCGGGGACAGAAGAACGGGAAGGACTCGAGCTCTTCCAATTCAGCCTCTCATTATAGGGCCTAACCCTTAGGCGTTTTGGCACAGGTCAATCTGAGGAGTCCAGGACCAACCAGCCCGCGGCGCACCAGTCGGCGAGCAAGGCCAGGGCCTCGGGGCTGGCACGCGCCAGGCTGCGAGCGCCGAGGGCACGGGCGTCCGCGAGGCGCCGCATCAGTCGGGCGTCTGCGCCGCCAGCGCGCCAGCTCTCGCCGTTGATGTAGATCGCCCCGGCGTCGTAGAGCATTCGGGAGCGGATATCGAGCCGCACACCGCGCAACAGGCGGGCGCGGCTCGGGGTCTGACAGGATTCGAACCAGACCTGGGCCTTCGGCTCGGTGAGGTACTCGCCAAGCGCCTGTTCGATCGCCCGGGGCTGGCGCAGCGCCGCGCTCACCGCCTCCCGGGCAAAGTCCTGCAGCGAGGCTGGAATGGCCGCCGAAGCGTCAACCGCTGGCTGGCCCGGGTCACGGTACATACGGCCCGCCAGTTCCTCGCCGGACGCTTCAGCCACGCGCTGCAGCAACTCCCGAGCGAGCTCACCGCGCTGCGGCGCGCGAAAGCCGATCGAGTAGGTCTGGCCTTCCCCGGACGCAATGCCCTCATGCGCCCATCGGGGCGGCAGGTACAGCATGTCTCCCGGCTCGAGCAGGTACTCCTCCTCGGGCTCGAAATGGGCCAGGATCTTGAGCGGGACGTCCGGCTGCAGCGCTAAGTCGCGGCCGCGGCCGATGCGCCAGCGACGGCGGCCATGCGCCTGCAGCAGAAAGACATCGTAGCTATCGAAATGCGGCCCCACCCCGCCACCGTCGGTGGCGTGGCTGATCATCAGGTCGTCGAGCCGGGCCTCGGGAATGAATCGAAACTGATGCAGCAAAGCGTGCACGCCGGCATCGTGCAGATCCATCCCCTGGGCCAGCAGGGTCCAGCCCTTACGGCGGGCGGAGGGGATGGCGCTGCGGGCAAAAGGGCCGCGCCGCAGTTGCCAGCGGCCGCCGGCCTGCTGGATCACCAGACGGGACTCGACCTCTTCGCGTCCTGCCAATTCGAACAGGCGCTCGGTCGCCACCAGGGGCGTCATGCCGGGAACTGCGCCGCGCACGAGCAAGGGCTTGCGCTGCCAGTGGCGTTTCATGAACTGCTGCGGGCTGAGGCCGCCGAGAAGGGCCAGGGGCTGATCGATTTCCATGGGCGACAATTCTCCCCTATGGAAATCTCGCAACAATGCATCGTCGCCCTGACCTGGGTCCTCAAGGACACCCTGGGCGAAGTCCTCGACACCCTGGACGAGCCGGTCGAGTTTCTGGTCGGCGGTGATGACCTCCTGGCCAAGATTGAGGAGGCCCTGCAAGGCCACGAAAAAGGCGATCGCATCGACCTGCACCTCGAGCCCGAAGAGGCCTTTGGCGACTACGACGAGAACCTTGTCTTCCTGGAGCCACGCGCGATTTTTCCGGACGCCCTGGAAGAGGGTATGACCTTCGAGCAGTTGCCCGAGGGCGCCAGCGATGAGGCGGCCCGGGACGCGCTCTACACCGTCACCGAGATCTACCCCGAGCATGTGGTGCTCGATGCCAATCACCCCTTGGCGGGCATTGCGCTGCGCCTGTCGCTCAAGGTCGAAGCCGTGCGCGAAGCGACCGAGGAGGAAATCGGCCGGGGCAGCGCCGGCGCGGGCTTCTTCCGGGTGCAGCCGCAGGCCCCCGGGAGCAGCAGCCTCCACTGACTCGGGCGGGTTGCCATGACCATCGCGCCAGTCTTCACACAGGCGCGCCCCCAGACACCGCCTTCACCAAGACCGCCGGATCGCCTTCAGCGGCGGTGGATCACGTTGTTCTCGACCTGTACCCGGTCGCCCACTCTGAGCTCGCCAGACGCGGCGACCTCGTAGGTGTAGACACCGCCTTGGTCCGACTGCACCGAGACCCGGTAGGAGGGCGTGGTGGTGGTGCCTGACGCATTGCGGCCCATCTGGCTGCCCACCGCGGCACCGGCCACGCCACCGAGCACTGTGGCCACGTCACGGCCACTGCCGCCACCGATGGTGTGCCCCAGAGCTGCGCCCGCCACCCCGCCGACGACGGCACCGATGATGTTGGCGTTACGCGAGGTCTGCGTGCCCGGGGGCACGTACTCAATACAGGCCACGCGTCCGTAAACCAGGCTGGGTGAATTCGTGGAGACGGTGGTGGCAGGCGACTGACCGCCCATGGGCGGGTAGTTGGCGCAGCCGGTGGCCAGCAGGACAGCAACCACGATCGGAACATGAATGAAATGGCGCATGGGAACTTCCTGGATGGGAATCCCGACCATTGAAGCGGAGCTTGAGGCGCGCGCCTGTCATCGTGCAACGCGAATCGCTGTCAGACGTCGTGATGAGGCGCTCTGGATGCCGCGCCGACACCCGGTGAAGGCGCGCCGCGGCGCCGCTCAGGCCTTGCCGGTCGAGCCGTAGCCACCCTCGCCGCGCTCGGTGGCGGGAAACTCGCTGACCACATTGAACTGCGCCTGCACCACCGGCACGATGACCAGCTGCGCCAACCGCTCCATCGGCTGCAAAGTGAACTCGGTCGGGCTTCGGTTCCAGCAACTGACCATCAGCTGCCCCTGATAGTCGCTGTCGATCAAGCCCACCAAATTGCCCAGCACGATGCCGTGCTTGTGGCCCAGGCCAGAGCGCGGAAGGATCATGGCCGCATACGAGGGATCTTTCAGCCACAGGGCCAGGCCGGTGGGCACCAACTGCCACTGATTGGGCGCCAAAGTCAGCGGCGCTTCCAAACATGCGCGCAGGTCCAGCCCGGCGCTGCCGGGCGTGGCGTAGCTGGGCATCTGGTCCACCAGACGGGGATCGAGGATCTTGACATCGACTTTCATGGAGTGACTTTCTTGGGCAGGCGCTGGCCGATCTGGGCCACCAGCTGGCGCGCGAGCGCCAGTTTGGAGGCGCGGGGCAACTCGCGACTGCCGGCTTCATCGACCAGCAGCAACTGGTTGTCGTCTTGGCCGAAGGTCGCGGGGCCAATATTGCCCACCAGCAAAGGCACCCCCTTACGTGCGCGCTTGGCCTGGGCATGGGCCAGCAGGTCATGGCTCTCGGCGGCAAAACCCACACAGAAAAGCGCGCCAGCACGTGACCGCGGGCCTTGGGCGATGTCGGCCAGGATGTCGGGGTTCTCAACGAAAGACAGGGCGGGCGGCTGGCCTGAGCCGTCCTTCTTGATCTTGTGGTCGGCCGCGGCGGCAGGCCGCCAGTCGGCCACTGCGGCGGTCGCCACAAACACGTCGGCCATCTCGGCCTCGCGCATGCAAGCCGCGTGCATTTGCAGCGCCGAGCGCACATCGACCCGGGCCACGCCTCGTGGGGTTGGCAAATGCACCGGGCCCGCCACCACCGTGACCTGGGCACCCGCCTCACGCGCGGCGCGGGCGATGGCAAAACCCATCTTGCCCGAGGACAGATTGGTGATGCCACGCACCGGATCGAGCGCCTCGAAGGTGGGGCCGGCCGAAACCAGCACCCGGCGACCCACCAAGGGCTTGGGCTGGAAAAAGGCAATCAGGTCCTCGGTGATCTCGTCGGGCTCGAGCATCCGGCCGTCGCCAGTCTCGCCGCAGGCCTGGTCACCGCTGCCCACGCCCAGGACGGTAGCCCCGTCGGCTTCGAGCTGGGCAAAGTTGCGCCGGGTGGCGGGATGGGTCCACATTTCGCGGTTCATGGCGGGCGCCACCAAGAGCGGGACCCGCTCGATCGGCCGGGCCAGGCACATCAGGGAAAGCAGTTCGTCGGCAACACCGTGCAACAACTTGGCGACAAAGTCGGCACTACAAGGAGCAACCAGGATGGCGTCGGCCTCGCGCGAGAGGTTGATGTGAGCCATGTTGTTGCCCTCACGGGCGTCCCACTGCGAGGTGTAGACCGGGCGACCGGAAAGGGCCTGCAGGGTCACCGGCGTGATGAATTGCGCAGCGGCCTCGGTCATGACCACCTGTACGGTGGCGCCTTGCTTGACCAGACTCCGGCACAGCTCGGCCGCCTTGTAGCAGGCGATGCCGCCGGTGAGGCCCAGGACGATGTGTTTGCCAGCCAATTCGCTCATGGCGATCAAGTGTAGGGCCTGCGGGCTGCCCGGTTGAACGGTGGCCGAAACGGCCCGCCCCGGCTGCCTATAATCTCGCATTACCACCTCCCATCGGAAGCCGGCCTTCCGACTTGACATGACCAAATTCGTCTTCGTCACCGGCGGTGTGGTGTCCTCCCTGGGCAAGGGAATCGCCTCAGCCTCCCTCGCCGCGATCCTAGAATCGCGCGGCCTCAAGGTCACCCTCATCAAACTGGATCCGTACATCAACGTCGATCCGGGCACCATGTCCCCCTTCCAGCACGGCGAAGTCTTCGTCACCGACGACGGCGCGGAGACCGACCTCGACCTGGGCCACTACGAGCGCTTCGTCACCACCCGTATGGGCAAGGTGAACAACTTCACCACCGGGCGCATCTACCAGAGCGTGCTCGAGAAAGAGCGCCGCGGCGACTACCTGGGCAAGACGGTGCAGGTCATTCCGCATGTGACCAACGAGATCCAGGAGTACATCAAGCGCGGGGCGCGCATGGACACCCCGGAGGCGGCCGACGTCGCCATCGTCGAGATCGGCGGCACCGTGGGCGACATCGAGTCCCTGCCCTTCCTCGAGGCGGTGCGCCAGATGAGCCTGCGCATGGGCCCGAACAACACCGCTTTCGTCCACCTCACCTATGTGCCCTGGATTGCCGCAGCCGGCGAGCTGAAAACCAAGCCCACCCAGCACACGGTGCAAAAGCTGCGCGAAATCGGCATCCAGGCCGACGCGCTCCTGTGCCGTGCCGACCGGGCCATTCCCGACGAAGAGCGAGGCAAGATTTCCCTGTTCACCAACGTCCCCGAGTGGGGCGTGATCTCCATGTGGGACGTGAACACCATCTACAAGGTGCCGCGCATGCTGCACGAGCAGGGCCTCGACGGCCTGATCTGCGACAAGCTGCGCCTCAACACCCCGCCGGCCAATCTCAAGCGCTGGGACGACCTGGTCTACGAGACCGAGCACCCGCAGGGTGAGGTCAGCATCGCCATGGTCGGCAAGTACGTCGACCTGTCCGACAGCTACAAGTCGCTCAACGAAGCGCTGCGCCACGCCGGCATGAAGAATCATGTGAGGGTCAAGATCGAGTACCTCGACTCCGAGACGCTCACCGACGGCAGCCAGGTGCCGCAACTCGCTAAGTACGACGCTATCCTGGTGCCGGGCGGTTTCGGCAAGCGCGGCATCGAGGGCAAGATCAACGCCGCCCGGTTCGCACGCGAGAACAAGATGCCCTACCTGGGCATCTGCCTGGGAATGCAGGTGGCCACCATCGAGTACGCCCGCCATGTGGCCGGTCTC
>JAURKV010000232.1 GCA_030831585.1 Ramlibacter sp.
TGGGCCAGCGTCTGCATCTCGCGGGGTGACAGATCGTCGAAGGCCTCGACAATCCAGCCCTCGTGCTCCACCGCCATCTGCTGGAAAGCGCGCCGACCCATCGGAGTGAGCCTTACCCGCTGGGCACGGCGATCGGTGGGATCGGCCACGCGGATGACCAAGCCCTCGGCCTCCAACGCATCGGTGATGGCCGTGACGTTGCCGCCCGTCACCATCATGCGCTGGGACAGCTCACCCATGCGCAGGCCGTCCGGAGCCCTCTCCAACTGGGACATGAGGTCGAAGCGCGGCAGGGTGGTACCGAAGCGCTCCTGCAGCAATTTGCGGATGCGCTGTTCCACCAGGCCGGTGGCGGCCAGCAGTCGCAGCCAGAGCCGCAAGGCCTCGTGGTGATCGCTGCTCGCACGCGTCTCCGCGTCGCTGGCCAGGCTTTCAGTTGGGCTGGGTCTGCTCATGGCAATTCTCCTCCATCGATGGGCAGGCTGCGGCCGGTGACCGACGCACTGTCCTCCTGGCAGAGCCATAGCACCGCAGCGGCCACCTCCTCGGGACGGACCAGCCGCCGTTGCGGATTGTTCGCTACCAGCGCTTCCAGTGCCTGCTCGCGAGAACGCCCGGTGGTCGCCTCAATGTTGCCGATCGCCGCACCCACCAGGCCGGTATCGGTAAAGCCGGGACAGACTGCGTTGACGGTAATGCCCGTCCGCGCCAGTTCCCGAGCGAGGGAGCGAGTCAGCCCCACCACGCCATGCTTGGCGGCGCAGTAGGCGGCACAGTAGGCATAACCGGTCAGGCCGGCGGTGCTCGCAATGTTGATAATGCGCCCGAAGTTTCGTTGCAGCATGCCGGGCAGGACGGCTTGAGTGCCGTGGTAGCTGGCGGTGAGATTGAGGGCCAGCATCTGCTCCCACATCTCGAGGCTGGTGCGCGAGAACGGGGCGGTTTTCGCAGCCCCTGCATTGTTGACCAGGATATCCACGCCTTGCCTGGCGTCGATGCGCTGGATCACCTCGACAAGTTGCTCCGCATGAGTCACGTCGACGATTTCGAAAGCCGCATCCTTACCCAACTGGCTGGCTACCCCCGCCAACGCTTTGCCGTCGCGACCGAGCAGGGTGATCCGGGCCCCGCTGCCAGCCAGCCGCGAGGCCACCGCCGCGCCGATGCCACGACTGCCCCCGGTGACCAACGCGTGCCTACCCGCCAGCGACGTTTCCGGGGTCGTCACACCCGGCCCTCGGCAGACAGGCTGCGCTCGAGATTGCGCTCGAGTTGCGAGCGAGCAGATTCGTACGGCGTTGGCCACCACTGCCCGGCATAGTGCTGGGCAGCGGCCGCTCGCAGGGTCCAGGCCGGGTCGGCCAGGTGAGGCCTTGCCACCGCACAAAGGTCGGCGCGCCCGGAGGCGATGATGGAATTGAGGTGGTCTGCCTCGAAAATATTTCCCACCGCGATGACGGGCATGGCCAGCTTGTTACGCAACAAGTCTGCAAAGGGTGTCTGCCACATGCGGCCGTAGACCGGCTTCTGCCAAGGAACGGTCTGCCCAGTCGATACGTCGAGGATGTCTGCCCCGGCATCCCGGAAGGCCTCGCCAATCTTGATCAGGTCATTTTCTTCAAGGCCGCCAGCCGCCCAGTCACAGGCAGAGAGACGCAGTGACAGGGGCTGGCTGGAAGGCCACTCGGCCCTGACTGCGCGCAGGACTTCCAGCGGGAAGCGCAGGCGATTGTCGACGCTGCCGCCGTATTCGTCCTGGCGCAGGTTGGTCAGGGGCGACAGGAAGCTCGCCAGCAGGTAGCCGTGGGCCATGTGCAGTTCGAGCATGTCGAAACCGGCCTCGGCGCCAAGCCGGGTGGCACGCACATACTGCTCCACCACTGCATCCATGTCCGCCCGGGTCATCTCGCGAGGCGCCGCACTGATCCCTTCGAGATAGGGCAAGGGCGAAGGCGCCAGGGTTGGCCAATTACCGCCTTCCAGCGGATGGTCCATCTTCTGCCAGCCCAGTTGGGTTGAGCCCTTACGACCGGCATGGCCCAGCTGCAGGCAGAACTTCGCAGGGCTGTTGGCGTGCACGAAGTCGACTACGCGGCGCCAGGCATCCCGCTGCGCTTCGTTCCAGAGCCCGGTACAACCCGGCGTGATACGCCCTTCCGGCGAGACGCAGGTCATCTCGGTAAACAGGAGTCCAGCGCCGCCCACCGCGCGCGCGCCGTAGTGCATCAAGTGCCAATCACCAGGTACTCCATCGACCGCCATGTACTGCGCCATCGGCGAGACAATCACGCGATTTTCCAGCTCCAGGTTCCGGAGCTTGAAAGGCAGGAACATGGGTGGCCGGGCTGGCGAGGCCCCTGCTTCCTTGGCCAGGTGAGTCTCCACTTCCTCGACGAAGCCGGGATCGCGCAGCCGCAAGCTGTCATGACTGATCCGCTGGCTGCCTGTCAGCAGGCTGTAGGTGAACTGCCACGGCGGCAGGTGTACGTAGCGTTCGACATTCTCGAACCACTCCATGCGGTTCCTGGCCGCGCTCTGCAGGCGCAGCGCCTCGACCGAGCGTTCGGCCTGGTAGCTGGCCAGGCCACGCGGGACGTCGCTGGCCCCGGCAACATGCTGCACGAGCGAACGGGCATCTTCCATGGCGAGCTTGGTGCCGGAACCGATGCTGAAGTGGGCGGTATGGGCGGCATCTCCGATCAATACCAGGTTGCCGTCGTGCCATTGACGGCAAAACACGCGGTTGAAGTTGAGCCAGGCCGAGCCTCGCAGGTGACGCGCGTTACTCATCAGCGAATGGCCGCCGAGGTAGTCGGCAAATAGGTCCTCGCAGAAGCGGATCGACTGGTCGGTGTCGTACTTGTCGAGACCGTGAGCACGCCAGGTTTCCTCGCGCGTCTCGACGATGACCGTGGAGAGGGTCTCGCTGAACTGGTAGGCGTGAATCTGGAACCAGCCGTGCTCGGTTTCCTCGAAGGCGAAAGTAAAGGCATCGAAGGGTTGCTCAGTACCCAGCCAGATGAACCTGCAGTTGCGGACATCGATGTCGGGTTTGAACACCTCCTTGTGGAGACTGCGCACCTTGCTGTTCACGCCGTCGGAGGCAACCACCAGGTCGGCATCACGGTAGGGGGCATCAGAGTCAATTTCCTGTTGGAAGGACATCTCGACACCCAGCTGCCCTGCTCGCTCCTGCAGCAGGTTGAGCAGCTGCTTGCGGCCGATGCCGCAGAACCCATGGCCTCCGGTACGAATCCGGGTGCCACGGAAGTGCACGTCAATGTCATCCCAATGGTAGAAGCTGCCCACGATGGCGTCGTGGCTCTCGCGGTCAGTCTCCCGGAAACCGGCCATGGTCTGGTCGGAAAACACCACGCCCCAACCGAAGGTGTCGTCAGGCCGGTTACGTTCGTAGACCTCGACCCGGGTTTGCGGCAGGGCCTTCTTGAACAGGATGGCGGTATACAGGCCGGCGGGGCCGCCACCGAGACAAACAATTCGTTTCAAGGGCCGTCTCCCAGTACGTTCGGTCAACTTGGCAGCATATTTAGTTTAAATCTAAAATATTCATACGGCAAATATTAAACGCGCCCCATCAGCTAGAATCAGGTCTCTCAAGTGGAGCGCGCCATGCCAGCCTTTCAAAAGGAAGTCTCCGTGCGGTTCGGGGATTGCGACCCGGCCCAGATCGTCTTCTACCCACGCTATTTCGAGATGATCAACCGGTTCGTCGAGGACTGGTTCGAGGACGGGCTGGAGGCCAGCTTTCCGGGCCTGCTGTACCACAAGGGGTTGGTCGCCCCGACCGTGCACTTCGAAGTCGACTTTCCGAAGCCGGCCCACTTCGGCGAACGGCTGACCTTCCAGCTGGGGGTGACGAAAATCGGCCGGACCTCCTGCTCGCTGGACATCAACGCGTCCTGTCAGGGTGAGGTTAGGATGACCGTCCGGCAGGTACTGGTTTTCATCGACCAGAAAAAGCGCACCCCGGTACCCATCCCTACCGACATCGCCAAACGGATGAAGCGCTTCATGGCGGTCCCTCCCAAGGCTTGATCGACCTCTCCCGCTGATCTATATTTATTTTAGGTTTAAAACAAACTTCTGGCCATTGGGGGTCCTTCAGCATGAACACACAAAACCTGCTCGGCGACCTGGTGGGCGCGCTGGCCTCGGGCAAGCTCAAGGTCATCGACCTCACCCAGACGCTGTCACCCGAGTTTCCCACCCTCGAATTGCCACCCCAGTTCGGGCAGTGCGAGCCACTGCGCGTGGAAAAGGTCTCGGAATACGACGACCGCGGCCCACTCTGGTACTGGAACAATTTCTCCTGCAACGAACACACGGGCACGCATTTCGACGCGCCGATCCACTGGGTGACTGGCAAGGACCTGCCAAACAACTCGGTCGACACGCTGCCGGTCCAGGAGCTGGTGGGACCCGCGCTGGTGATCGACTGCTCCGCTGAAAGCGCTGCCAACCCGGACTTCCTGCTGGATGTCGCACACCTCGAGCGCTGGGAAGCGGCCCATGGCCGGATCGATGAAGGCTCCTGGGTGCTGATGCGCACCGACTGGTCCAAGCATTCCAGCTCGGCGCGCTACAAGAACATGGACGAGACCGGCCAGCACACGCCCGGGCCGACGCCAGAGGCGGTCAAGTTCCTGGTGGAGGAGCGCGGCATACGCGGCTTCGGCACCGAGACGATCGGCACCGATGCCGGCCAGGCCCATTCCATGAACCCTCCCTACCCCGCGCATCACTACCTGCATGGCGCGGGCCGCTATGGTCTGCAGTGCCTGACTAACCTGGACCTGCTGCCCACCCGCGGCGCCGTCATCATCTGCCCGCCGCTCAAGCTCCAGCGGGGCTCGGGCAGCCCGCTCAGGGTGCTGGCACTGGTGGCCAGCTAGGGCGAGGGTACCTCGGCCAGGGCGCGCGCGCGCTGCTCGGCCACCCACTCAGCGGGACTGATTCCATCGGCTGGGGAGATGGCGCCGGCCAGGATCTGCCGGAAGCGTGCCATGCCTCGCTCGTGGGTCTCGCCGTAGCCACGCACCAGTTTCTGGCAGTTGGCCAACTCCACCGCCAGGGCGGGGTCGGTGGCGGCAGCCTGATGCAGCGCCGCCAACCA
>JAURKV010000233.1 GCA_030831585.1 Ramlibacter sp.
GGGTGAACAAGGCGCGGTGGTTCTCCCAGCTGGGGTCCGAAATCAGCACCTGGGCATGGGGCGAGAGTTGGCGCAGAAAATCGGCGCCAATCTTCAGGCCGCCGGTGCCGCCCAGGGCCTGGACCGTGGCCACCCGGCCGCTGCTCACTGGCTCGCTGGTAGCGCCAAAAACGAGACCCTTGACCGCCTGGTCATAGGCCGCAATGCCGTCAATCGGCAGGTAGCCGCGCGCCTTGGGCGAGGCATTCATTTGCTGCTCGGCTTGGCGTACGCAGGCCAGGAGGGGCAACTTGCCCTCGTCGTCGTAATAGACGCCTACTCCCAGGTTGACTTTTTGGGGGCTGGTGTCGGCGGCGAATTGCTCGTTCAGGCCCAAGATGGGGTCTCGGGGCGCCATCGCGACGGCAGAAAACATCGACATGGAGATCCTTGGTTGTCTGTGAGGCTCGCGGGCATGGGTTAATCTGCCCGGATTGCCCGAGATTTTATGCATGTCTGATCTGTCCGAAGTTCCAAGTGCGCCTGTGGGCGCTCCCCTGGGCGAATTCATTTCCTTCCCCGGTTCGCCATTCGAGCTGTTCCAGCCCTACCCACCGGCCGGCGACCAGCCGCGCGCGATCGAGCAGTTGGTCGAAGGGGTCCGCGACGGCGAGGCCTTCCAGACCCTGCTGGGGGTCACCGGGTCGGGCAAGACCTTCACCATGGCCAATGTCATTGCCCGCCTGGGCCGGCCAGCCATCGTATTCGCGCCCAACAAGACGCTTGCCGCCCAGCTGTACAGCGAGTTCCGCGAGTTCTTTCCCCGCAACGCGGTGGAATACTTCGTGAGCTACTACGACTACTACCAACCCGAGGCCTATGTGCCCCAGCGCGACCTGTTCATTGAGAAGGACAGCGCCATCAACGAGCACATCGAGCAGATGCGGCTGTCAGCCACCAAAAGCGTACTCGAGCGTCGCGACACGGTGATCGTGGCCACCGTCAGTGCGATATACGGCATTGGTGCGCCCGAGGACTACACCCAAATGCGCTTCATCTTGCGGGTGGGCGACAAGATCGGCCAGCGCGACGTGATCGCCCAGTTGGTGCGGATGCAGTACACCCGCAACGACCACGAGTTCTCCCGTGGCGCCTTCCGGGTAAGGGGCGACACCATTGACGTCTTCCCCGCCGAGCACAGTGAGCTCGCGGTACGGCTCGAGCTGTTCGACGACGAGATCGAGTCCTTGCAACTGTTCGACCCGCTCACCGGACGCATTCGGCAAAAGGTGCCGCGCTTCACGGTCTACCCCTCCAGCCATTACGTGACCCCGCGTGAAAAGGTGCTGGCGGCGGTGGAGTCGATCAAGCTCGAGCTGGATCAGCGGTTGAAGGAGCTGGTGGGGATGAATAAGCTGGTCGAGGCCCAGCGGCTGGAGCAGCGCACCCGCTTCGACCTGGAAATGCTCGCCGAGGTCGGGCACTGCAAGGGCATCGAGAACTACACCCGGCACCTGTCGGGTGCCAGACCGGGAGAGCCGCCGTCCACGCTCACCGACTACATGCCCAAGGACGCGCTGATCTTTCTGGACGAAAGCCACCAGATGATCGGGCAGCTCTCGGCCATGTACAACGGTGACCGTTCGCGCAAGACCACTTTGGTGGAGTATGGCTTTCGGTTGCCCTCCGCTCTAGACAACCGGCCGCTGAAGTTTGAGGAGTTCGAGCAGCGCATGCGGCAGGCCGTTTTCGTCTCGGCCACCCCTGCCGACTATGAGAACCGGCGCGCGGGCCAGGTGGTCGAACAGCTCGTGCGGCCCACCGGCCTGATCGACCCCGAGGTGGAGGTGCGACCGGCTATCCACCAGGTCGACGACGTTCTGCAGGAGATCCGCGTTCGGGTAGACAAAAACGAGCGTGTACTGATCACGGTGCTCACCAAGCGGATGGCCGAGCAGCTCACCGATTACCTGAGCGATAACGGGGTGAAGGTGCGCTACATCCACAGTGACGTGGACACGGTGGAGCGGGTCGAGATCCTGCGCGACCTGCGCTTGGGCACCTTCGACGTGCTGGTGGGGATCAACCTGCTGCGTGAGGGTCTCGACATCCCCGAGGTGTCTCTGGTGGCCATCTTAGACGCCGACAAGGAAGGCTTTCTGCGGGCCGAACGCTCCCTGATCCAGACGATTGGCCGTGCAGCGCGAAACCTCAACGGTAAGGCCATCCTCTATGCCGATCGGATCACCGAGTCGATGAAAAAGGCGATGGGCGAGACCAGCCGGCGTCGACAGCGCCAGATCGAATTCAACCTGGCCCACGGCATCACCCCGCGCGGCATCGTCAAGCAGGTGCGTGACCTGATCGACGGGGTCTACAGCGAGAAGGCCGGAAAGGCCGCCGAAGAAGCTGAGCTTCTTCGGGCGCAGGTTCAGGACCTGTCGGAGAAGGATGTCGGCAAGGAAATCAAGCGCCTCGAGAAGCTCATGCTCGAGCATGCCCGCAACCTTGAGTTCGAAAAGGCGGCCCGTGTCCGCGACCAACTGGCCCTGCTGCGTGAGCAGGCTTTTGGTGGTTCGGGGCATGACAAGGTCGTGCCCATTCAGGCCGGCCAGCGCTGAACCCTTTCGGTTCGTAAGGGCAAATTGCGATCCGGCGGGATACCCGAGCAAAGCCGTCGGCTTTCCCCTATACTTGACAGCATCAGTCAGGAACTAGGCGCCATCGGGGTGTCCAGCCTTGGCTGGAAAGCCTTTAAGGAGTTTGCGATGCGCCTCACGACCAAAGGCCGCTTTGCGGTCACTGCGATGATCGATCTGGCCCTCCGCCAGAACAATGGTCCCGTCACGCTGGCCGCGATCAGCCAGCGCCAGCAGATCTCGCTCTCCTACCTAGAGCAGCTGTTCGGCAAGCTGCGCCGCCACCAGCTGGTGGAGTCCACCCGTGGACCCGGCGGCGGCTACACCCTGGGTCGCAAGGCCTCCGAAATCACTGTGGCCGACATCATCGTGTCGGTCGACGAGCCGCTTGACGCCACCCAATGCGGCGGCAAGGAAAACTGCGGCGGTGAGGGCGGGCGTTGCATGACCCACGAGCTGTGGTCATCGCTCAACCAGCGCATGGTGGAGTTTCTAGACTCTGTCAACCTGCAAAAGCTAGTGGACGACCAGGTCGCCAAGGGCGTTCAGATTGAGGACAAGCCGCCGGTCAAGCGCGCCATCTCCAGTGCGCCGGTGGTCAAGCCGATCCGGGTGAACGCACCTAACTCCGTCTTCGCACTGGGCAGCATTCTGGCCAAGGGCTAAGCCCCCAGTCGCAGCGACTGGCGTAGACACGGGCCGCTTCGGTGGCCTCCAAATCATTCCAAATTGCAATCCATGACCCCGCATCTCCCTATTTACATGGACTACGGCGCGACGACGCCGGTCGACCCGCGCGTGGTGGACGCCATGATCCCCTGGTTGCGAGAGCATCATGGAAACCCGGCGTCTCGCAGCCATGCTTGGGGCTGGGAGGCCGAGGAGGCCGTTGAGGCTGCACGCGGCCATGTGGCGGCCCTGATCGGCGCGGACTCACGGGAGATCGTCTGGACATCGGGCGCGACCGAGTCGAACAACCTGGCGATCAAGGGTGCTGCGCACTTCTACCAGTCCCGTGGCAAGCACCTGATTACCGTCAGGACCGAGCACAAGGCGGTGCTGGACACCATGCGCGAGCTCGAACGCCAGGGCTTCGAGGTGACTTACCTCGAGGTGCAAGAGGACGGCATGCTGGACTTGGAGGGCTTCAAGGCCGCCATCCGCCCCGACACCATCTTGGCCAGCGTGATGTTCGTGAACAACGAGATCGGCGTGATCCAGGACATTCCTACATTGGGCGCGATCTGCCGTGAGAAGGGCGTGCTGCTCCACGTGGACGCGGCTCAGGCCACCGGCAAGGTGGCGATCGATTTGGCGACGCTGCCGGTCGACCTCATGAGCCTGGCCTCGCACAAGTCCTACGGTCCCAAGGGCATTGGCGCGCTGTACGTGCGCCGCAAGCCCCGGGTGCGTCTGGAGGCCCAGATGCATGGCGGCGGCCACGAGCGCGGCATGCGCTCGGGCTCCCTGCCCACTCACCAGTGCGTGGGCATGGGCGAGGCCTTCCGCATTGCCAAGTTGGAGATGGCACAGGACCTGGTCCAGGCCCGTACGCTGCAAAAGCGCTTGCTGGACGGCCTCAAGGACGTGGAGCAGGTCTTCATCAACGGCAGCATGACGCACCGCGTCCCACACAACTTGAACATCAGCTTCAACTTCGTCGAGGGCGAGTCCTTAATGATGGGGATCAAGGGTTTGGCGGTGTCGTCCGGCTCGGCCTGCACCTCGGCTTCCCTGGAGCCGAGCTACGTGCTCCGCGCTCTCGGACGCAGCGACGAACTGGCCCACAGCAGCCTGCGTATGACCATCGGCCGCTTCACGACCGAGCAAGAGATCGACTACGCGATCGAGACCATCCGTGCCAACGTGGCCAAGCTGCGTGAACTCAGCCCCTTGTGGGAGATGTACCAGGACGGCATCGACATCAGCACCATTCAGTGGACAGCGCATTAAATACAGGAGCTCCCCATGGCCTATTCCGAAAAAGTCGTTGATCACTACGAGAACCCCCGCAATGTCGGCTCCTTCGATAAGGGCGATGAGTCTGTGGGCACCGGCATGGTTGGCGCGCCGGCCTGTGGCGACGTCATGAAGCTGCAGATCAAGGTCAACCCGACCACGGGCATCATCGAGGACGCTCGCTTCAAAACTTACGGTTGCGGCTCGGCCATCGCGTCGAGCTCCCTGGTGACCGAATGGGTCAAGGGCAAGAGCCTGGACGAGGCTGCCTCCCTCAAGAACAGCCAGATCGCCGAGGAACTGGCGCTGCCGCCGGTCAAGATCCACTGCTCGATCCTGGCCGAAGACGCTATCAAGGCAGCGGTCGAGGACTACAAGAAAAAGCACGCTCATTGAGCGCGCCCGCTACTTCGAACTCAAGCAAGATGGCAGTTACCCTCACCGAAGCCGCCGCACGCCATGTGACCCGCTACCTCAGCAAGCGGGGCAAGGGTGTAGGTGTGCGTCTAGGCGTCAAGACCACCGGCTGCTCGGGCCTGGCCTACAAGCTTGAGTACGTGGACGATGTCGCGCCTGAGGACATGGTGTTTGAGAACCACGGCATCAAGATCCTGATCGACCCCAAGAGCTTGGCCTATATCGACGGGACCGAACTGGACTTCGTACGCGAAGGCCTCAACGAGGGCTTCCGCTTCAACAACCCCAATGAACGGGACCGCTGCGGTTGCGGCGAATCCTTCCGGGTGTGAAGCTCTCCGACAGCGACTTCACGCTGTTCGCGGTTCCCGAGCAGTTCCGTCAGGACCGGGCGCAAATTGATGCGCGCTGGAAGGAGTTGCAGCGCGAGGCCCACCCGGACCGCTTCGCCGCCCAGGGGGCCGCAGCCCAGCGGGTGGCGATGCAGTGGTCGGTGCGGATTAACGAGGCCTATCAGCGCCTCAAGGACCCCTTGAAGCGCGCCGCCTACCTGTGCGAGATGCGCGGGGCCCCGGTCGAGGCTGAGAACAACACCGCCATGCCTGCGGCCTTCCTGATGCAGCAGATGCAGTGGCGTGAAGCGCTGGAAGAGGCCGAAGCCGAGGGCGACCTGCAACGCCTGGAGGACGCGCTCCAGCTGGCCCGACGCGATTTGCTCGCTGATATCGAAGTGAAGCTGGACCAGGCAGGCGATGCCCCCGGTGCCTCGGGGCAGGTGAGGGCGTTGATGTTCATTGAGCGCTTTGCCCATGACGTCGCGTCGCGCTTCGAGCAACTGGGACAATAGCGGGCTTCCGATCCACCTCAAGACAAGAAGGGCCGCACGAGCGGCCCCACGGCTCTCCCCACATGGCACTGCTTCAGATTTCCGAACCCGGTCAAGCTCCCGACCCGCACGCGCGGCGCATCGCCGTGGGCATCGACCTGGGCACCACACACTCGCTGGTGGCTGCCGTTCGCCATGGCGTGGCCGAGTGCCTGCCCGATGACGCAGGGCGGGTGATCTTGCCCTCTGTGGTGCGTTACCTGGCTGACGGGAGACGGCAGATCGGCTTCGACGCGCTGGCTCAGCGCGCGATCGACCCCGAGAACACCATCGCCTCGGCCAAGCGTTTCATGGGCCGTGGCCTCGCCGACATCGCCGGTCGCGAGAACCTGCCCTATCGCTTCATCGACCAACCGGGCATGGTGGCCCTGCAGACCCGCGCCGGCGCCAAGAGCCCGGTGGAAGTGAGTGCCGAGATCCTGGCCACCCTGCGATATCGCGCTGAGGACACCTTTGCAGACGACCTGTACGGTGCGGTGATCACTGTTCCCGCCTATTTCGACGACGCGCAGAGGCAGGCAACTAAGGACGCCGCGCAACTGTCGGGCCTCAACGTCCTTCGCCTCATCAACGAGCCCACCGCTGCTGCCATTGCCTACGGCCTCGACAACGGCAGCGAGGGCGTCTACGCGGTATACGACCTGGGCGGCGGCACCTTCGACATTTCCATCTTGCGCCTCTCGCGCGGGGTCTTTGAAGTCATCGCCACCGGCGGCGACTCAGCGCTCGGCGGCGACGACTACGACCGCGCGCTCGCTCAAGTGATGCTGCAGGGTGCAAACCTGGCCCTCACCGCGCCCGAGGACAAGGCCGCCATCGAGGTGGCAGCGCGAAGCGCCAAGGAGGCGCTCTCCGCTGCAGAGACGGCCACCGTTCAGGCGCTCATCTCCGGCAATGAACGCACATTCACCGTCACCCGATCCACCTTCGAGGCGGCCACTGCCGACCTCACTGCCCGCACTTTGGCGGCGGTGCGCAAGGCCCTGCGCGACGCCCGCTTGCAAAAAGACGAGGTGCAGGGGGTGGTGATGGTGGGTGGCTCGACCCGCATGCCGCAGGTGCAACGTGCCGTGGGTGATTTCTTCGGCCGAGAACCCCTGACCAACCTCAACCCCGATGAGGTGGTGGCCCTTGGCGCCGCCATTCAAGCCAACGCCCTGGCCGGAAACGACTCCGCCGGCGATTTGCTGCTGCTCGATGTCATTCCCCTTTCCCTGGGTATCGAGACGATGGGCGGGCTGGTAGAGCGCATCGTCCATCGCAACGAGACCATTCCGACCGCCAAGGCCCAGGACTTCACCACCTACCGCGACGGTCAGACGGCTCTGGCCCTGCACGTGGTGCAGGGCGAGCGAGACCTGGTGGCCGACTGTCGCAGCTTGGCGCGCTTCGAACTGCGCGGCATTCCGCCGATGGCCGCCGGCGCGGCCCGCATCCGGGTCACCTTCACTGTCGATGCCGATGGCCTGCTGTCGGTCAGCGCCAAGGAGCAGGGCAGCGGAGTGGAGGCCAGGATCGACGTCAAGCCCTCCTATGGTCTGTCGGACGACGAGGTCGCCCGGATGCTGCAGGAAAGTTTCTCGACCGCGCAGCAGGACATGACAGCGCGCGCCCTGGTCGAGGCGCGCGTCGACGCGGATCGGCTTGTGCTCGCCACCCGCAGCGCACTGACCGCCGACGGCCACCTGCTCTCTGGCCCTGACCGCGCTGCGATCGACGCAGCCATCGCCCATCTTGAACACACCGCACGCGGGGCGGCCGAAGCCGCCCAGGTCGAGGCCGCCAGCGAGGCGCTCGCCCAGGCTACCGAGGGCTTTGCCGCCGAACGCATGAACCACAGCATCCAGAAGGCCCTCGCGGGCCGCAAATTGGAGTCCCTCTGATGGCTACCATCAAGATCTTGCCGCATCCCGAATACTGCCCACAGGGAGCTACGGTGCAGGCTCCGGCTGGCACCTCGATCTGCGAGGCGCTCCTCGACAACGGAATCGAGATCGAGCACGCGTGCGACATGAGCTGTGCCTGCACCACCTGCCATGTGGTGGTGCGCGAGGGCTTCACGAGCCTCAACCAGATGGACGAGAACGAGGAGGACTTGCTGGACCGAGCCTGGGGCCTAGAGCCCAACTCGCGCCTCTCATGCCAGGCCTTCGTCGCGCAGCAAGACCTGGTGGTGGAGATTCCCAAATACTCCATCAACCATGCCAAGGAAAACCACTGAGACGTGCCGGGGTCAGGCGGGCCGCTCGATAGAATCTGGCCCATGCGCCAGATCGTCCTTGACACTGAAACCACCGGCCTCAATCCTGAAACCGGCGACCGCCTGATCGAGATTGGCTGCGTTGAACTGGTGGCGCGCAAGCTCACAGGGAACAACCTGCAGTTTTATTTCAATCCTGGGCGGTCCAGCTCGGAAGAGGCCTTGCGGGTGCACGGCATCAGTGACGAGTTTCTCCGAGACAAGCCCAAGTTTGCAGAGGTCGCTGATGAACTCCTGGCGTATCTGGCCGGTGCTGAAGTCATCATCCACAACGCCCCGTTCGACATTGGCTTTCTGGAAAAAGAGCTGGAAATTTCCGGCCGGCCTTCCTTCCGGGCCACGGTGGGAAAGGTCACCGATACGCTGGTCATGGCCAAGGAGATGTATCCGGGCAAGCGCAATAGCCTCGATGCGCTCTGTGACCGGCTCGGTGTCGACAACTCAGGTCGTACCCTCCATGGCGCTTTGCTCGATGCCGAACTTCTGGCTGATGTTTACATCTATCTCACCCGTGGCCAGGATGCCTTGCTGATCGATGCCGTGCCGACCGACGTCGGTATGACGCCATCCGTGCAAGCCGACTTCCGCCAGTTATCGCTTCCCGTCATCGAGGCCACCGAACAGGAGGTGACGGCCCACGAAGAGGTCCTTGTGCAATTGGACAAGGCGAGTGGTGGCAAGACCGTCTGGCGCAGCCTCTTGGCCGGCTGAGCTGCACCCGAATCGCCCACTTTGCCTGTGGCATAATTGAGGGCTTCCGGCCGTAACCGGAAGCGCTTCGAGCGTGATGGGGTGGTTAGCTCAGTGGTAGAGCATCGCCTTCACACGGCGGGGGTCGGGGGTTCGAAACCCTCACCACCCACCATCTCCTCCAGCAGTGCATATTTCGGCGCTTCACGGCGCTGGTCTCACGGTTTTTTCAGCGGCGCCACTGCTCCGCTCTCACCTTCAAACAAAGCGCCTCTCGGGCGCTTTTGCTTTTTCTCCGTGGTCCTTTCGCTGCCGCGCAGCAGTGGCCAGCGAGCAGAAGCGGTCCCACATCGTCTGCGCCGCGACGGACATCGTGCGGCCACGCCGGCGGATCATGGTCACCGGGCGGACTGCCTGCTTGGACTGCAGGGGGATTGCTACCAGGCCCGGGCGCTGGCACAGCCTCACAGCGTGTTCGGGCACGATGCTGATGCCAAAGCCGGCGCCGACGAGGCCAGCGACGGAACCGAAATTCGCCACTTCCAGGCCGCTCTCCTGTACCTGCGCCGTGGCCAGCAGCGGTGTCATCTGCTGGCGCACGCTGCCAGATCGAACCATGTGGACGAAGGGCCGGCCCTTGAGCGCCCGCATCGGGATCGACTGGAGTCCCGCCAGCGGGTCAGTGCCCTGGCAGATCAGGTGGTAACGCTCAAAGAACAGCGGCAGGTTCTCGAACTCCAACTCTGGCGCGGCCTGGGCGCAAACACCAAAGTCGACTTCGCCGCGGGCGATCATTTCCATGCACCGCTCAGTGGTGACGTCGTGCATACGCAGCTCAATCGCGGGGTAGGCAGTGTGGAACTCTGCGAGGCGCTGGGGTAGCCAGTCGGCAGCCAGAGAGGGCGTCACCGCGATGGTGACGCGTCCCGTGCGGTGATTGGCGCGCGCACTCAGTTCTGTTAGGGATGCATCGATTTCTGCGGCGATGCGCTGCGCCCAGTGAAGAAATACCTGCCCCTCGGGGGTGAGGACCACGTTGCGGGTGTCACGGTCAAAGAGCTTGGCGCCCAGTTGCGCCTCCAGGCGCTGAATCAATTGAGTGAACGCCGGCGGCGAGATGTGGCAACGATCGGCAGCTAGGGAGAAACGTCGGGTTTCAACCAGTGCCAGAAAGGCGTCGATGGCGCGGGCACTGAGGTTTCTATTCATTTTGAATTTTGAAATGATCGTGCAAACAATTCAATTTTACTTTTTGCGTTGTCGTATGCAAGATGACGTCCAAGTAAACAACTGCGATAGAAACAGTCGTGGCAAGCACATTGCACAGCCAGGGGCCCGGGCGAGGGCAGTCGGGGGCGCAAGTTCGAACCCGGCAAGCTTTGGCGGCCAGCGCCTTGGCTGGCGTACGGGTGATGGACCTCACCAACATGCTCTCTGGTCCCTACTGCACCCGCCTGTTGGCGGACCTGGGTGCCGAGGTGATCAAGGTGGAACCGCCCGAGGGCGATCACAACCGCGGCCGCCGGCCTGTGCGTCAGGGGCACAGTAGCTTCTTCGGTCACCTCAACAGCGGCAAAAAGAGCATCGTTCTCAATCTGAAAAAGCCGGAAGACCTCCGGGCTGCGCGCGCCTTGGCCTCCAGCTGCGATGTGCTGGTTGAGAACTGGCGCCCCGGTGTGGCTGACAGGCTAGGCCTGGGCTACGACGCACTGCGTCAACTGCGGCCCGACATCATCTATTGCTCGATCTCCGGCTTTGGCCAGAAGGGACCACACGCCTCGCGGCCCGCCTATGCGCCGATTGTTCATGCGGCCAGCGGCTTTGACCTCGCGCAGATGGGGTACCAGAATGGCGAGCGCCCGCAAAACACCGCAACTTTCACTGCCGACGTGTTTGGTGGTATGTCTGCCTTTGCGTCCATCCAGGCGGCGCTGTTCCGACGTGAGCGGACGGGGCAGGGCCAGTACCTCGATGTGTCCCTGCTCGATGGAATGCTCAATCTTCTGGTGGGTGAGTGCCAGGAGTGGCAGGCGCCCTCCAACGCGACTTCGCGCGTCTACCCGCCTCTGGCCACTGCCGACGGATTCCTGGTCATCGCGCCGACCAGCCAGAAGAACTTCGAGGCGCTCACCGAGGTCCTGGGGCGTGCCGAGTGGCTGGGCGACTCGCGGTTTGCCAGCGCGCCGCTTCGTGAGCGTAATTGGACCGAACTGATGCGGCTCATTGAGGACTGGACATGTGCGCGCACAAGTGCCGACTGCGAGCAGCAGTTGATGGCCCGGGGTGTTCCCTGCACGCGCTACCTCACCGTTCAGCAGGCCATGGAGGGCGAGCAAATGGTCGCTCGTGGCAGCGTGGCACGGGTGGAGGACCCTTCCGGCAGCTACCTCGTGCCCGGCGCGCCATTTCAGATGCCCGGCCTGGCTCAGGGCCCATGGCCAGAAGTCCCCGCGCTGGGGGAGCACACCGAGGAGGTACTCGCGGCGCTGGCGCTCGAAGGCAGGACAAGCGCCGGCCGCTGAAAAGCCGTGCGGTCGCCCGGGCAGCTTCAATCACGGCCAAAACCGACACCCGTACACGGACCTTCAGCCGGACAGGATCTTCCACCGACTCACCATAGGCAAGACAGGAGACCTCTATGACCATCACCCGCAGACAGTTCAGTGCTGGCGCTTTGATCGGCGCCGCCTCTCCCCTGGCCTTGGGCTCGACGCCTGCAGATGCCTACCCCGCTCGCCCAGTGAAGCTGGTGGTTTCCTGGTCACCCGGTGGCGGCGCCGACACGCTGGCACGCCAGCTGCAGCGAGGCCTAGCCGACCGCTGGAAGCATCCCGTCATCATCGAGAACAAGCCGGGAGGCGACGCCACCATTGGCATCGCGTCCATGCTGCAGCAGCCCGCGGACGGACACACCATCGGCCTGATCATCACCTCGCACGCGGTGCACTCCAGCCTGCGCAAGGCCATGCCCTATGACTTGGTGAAGGACTTTGCCGGCGTCATCAATATCCTGGAGGCACCCAACCTGCTGGTGGTCAACCCCAAGCTGCCGGTGCGCAATGTGCAGGAGCTCATCGCGCTGGGCAAGACCCGCAGTCTGAACTTCGCCGCGCCCGGCGTCGGGGGCCCTGGCCATCTGGGTGGTGTGATGTTCAGCAACCAGGCGGGCATCAATACCCTGCACGTCCCTTACCCAGGCGGCGCGCCCGCGCTGACAGCGGTCATTCGAGGCGATGCAGACTTCATGTTCACCACCTTGCTTTCTGGCCAACCGCTGGCGAAAGCTGGTCAGGTGCGAGCCATCGCCATCACCAGTGCCCGTCGTGCGGCGCAAGAGCCTGATCTGCCCACGGTGGCCGAGTCGGGCATGCCTGGCTTCGAACTGGTCACCTGGTACGGCTTGGTGGCCCGCGCCGGCACGCCGTCCTCGGTGCTAGAGAAGATCGCCTCCGACATCGCAGCCGTGGTACGCGAGCCGGCACTGGCGGCCTCCCTAGGCAAGGAGGGTGCGCAGGTGCTGGCCATTGGACCGGGTCAATTCAATTCCTATATGGCTTCCGAAGTCCGCAAATGGGCGGGCGTGGTGAAGCAAGCCAACATCGAGGCGCAGTGAGATCGTCTGTCGGCAGCCCCAACCGCAGCACGAGCCCAGTACCCCTAATTTCCAGTCATTGCACAGACCATGAGCAAAACCACCCATATCTTCGCCATTGGCGACGTCGCCGTGAACCGGCCCGAGCCCGACTCCATCTTTGAACTGGTCAAAGACCAGATCCAGCAGGCCGATCTCGCCTTTGCCCAGATCGAAGCGATCTACTCCAAGCTGGGTGAGGTCAACGTGAGTGGCACCTCCTCACCGCTGCGCGGCGATCCGGAGAACGTCGCCGCGATCGGTCGTGCTGGCTTCAACCTCGCCTCCTTCGCTAGCAACCATTGCATGGACTACGGCATCAGTGCCTTCCGCGACACCATCGCTCACTTCAAGGCGGTTCCCGGCATGCACGTGTTCGGCGCTGGCGAGAACCTGGCCGAGGCCCGCAAGCCGGTGATCATTGAGCACAACGGAAACCGCATTGGCTGGCTGGCCTATTGCTCCATCTTGCCCATTCGCTATTGGGCCGATGTGGATCGCCCCGGCTGCGCGCCAGCGCGCGCCCGAACGATTTACGAAACACTCGAGCCCGACCAGCCCGGCACGCCGCCGCGCATCATCACTTACCCGCACGATGAGGACCTTGCAGGCATGCTGGCGGACATTCGCGCTCTGCGTACCCAGGTGGATGTGGTGATTGTCTCCATGCACTGGGGCCTGCACTTTCGCGAGGGCGAACTCGCCACTTACGAGCGCAAATACGCGCATCAGGCGATCGAGGCTGGTGCAGACGTGATCCTGGGCCACCACCAGCACATTCTCAAGCCGGTCGAGATTTACCAGGGCAAACCGATTTTCTACGGCATGGCCAATTTCGCTTTCGACATGTATTACCAACCCGGCGAATTGGACAAGCCTGAGCGTATCGAGCGCCGCCAGCGCCTGCACCCCGGATGGACCCATGATCCGGAGTATCCGACCTTCCCCTTCCCGGTCGATTCCCGCAAGGGTATGGCGGTGTTGCTTGATGTAGAAGCAGGGAAGGTGGCCAAGGTGCGCTGGTGCCCGACGATGATCAACAAGCGCTCCCAGCCCAGGCTGCTGCGTGCCAGCGAGCCCGAGTTCGGAGAGGTGCTGGCCTATATGCGCAAGATCACCGCAGCGCAGAAGATTCAGACCGAATATCACGTGGACGGTGACACCATCATCTCTGTCCCTTGCGCACCCGCTTCGGGCGCTCCAGCCCCTGTCGGCGCAGCGCACACCACTGCCGCAGCCAGCGCCCCGCGGTCCCCCGTTCTCGCATGAAGGCCTACGGCAATCCGGAAAGCCTGGCGCGCGCCGAGGACCAGGTTTTGCTGGAGGTCTCTCCAGAAGGTGTTGCCCGCATTACCCTCAACCGGCCGGAGAAGCACAACGCCATGACAGTGCCGATGCGCCGGCGACTGATGGCGCTGGTGCACCAGTGCGAGGCCGATGACCGGGTGCGCGTCGTTGTCTTTGCCGGTAACGGCAAGTCGTTTTGCAGCGGCAATGAGATCAACGAAGACTGGGGGCAGCGCCAACCCGGCACGCGCCGTATGTCGCTGTCCATGGCTAACCGCTATGCCAGTGACTTGAACTATGGCCGTCAGGCCTTCAGTCAGGCCATCACCCGATGCGGCAAACCGACGGTGCTGCGTCTGCATGGCTACTGCGCGGCCGCTGCGTATTTCATGATCGGCACCCGTTGCGATCTTGTGGTGGTCACCCCCAGCTCCAAGATCGGCGCGCTCGAAGCGCGATTTCTGGGGCCGGCTGGCGCGGTGTCCGCTACCCACATCAACCGCATCCTGGGAACGAAGGCGGCGCGACGCTACGGCTACTCGGGCGCGGTGATGACTGGAGAGGATGCGTTACGTGTCGGCCTGGCACACCGCTGCGTGCCCGAAGAGGGGATGGACGCAGAGGTGAGTCGGCTGGCTCTCCGCCTGGCGCGGCGTTCTCCCGCGATGACCCATTACCTGATGAAGCGAGTACGCGCCGCGGAGTCTCTCTTTGAGACCAATGTGCGCGAAGTCAACGGCCTGTTGTTTTCCCACTTCCTCCAGGCGGCGCCCGACGAGGCGCACTTCTGGACCCAGGTCAAGGCGTCAGGGGTGGCGGGTGCACTGGCCGCCGACAAGAAGCGCCTGGCCAAGGCTACGGGTGAGACTGGTGCTGCAGGACCGGCGGCTGGGCGCGCGCACATGCAGGGGAAGGTGGACTCCCCATGATTGACGTCGATCTCCAAAACTTCGTGGCCGTGGTCACGATGAGCGATAGTGACCGTCTGGCCAGCGCCGACATAGGCTACGCCCAGCAGCTGCGCGATGCGATCCGCGACAGCGCCGACCTCGACACGGTCAAGGCCATCGTGTTGCGTAGCGCTGGCCGAGATTTTTTTCTGTCGCTCAGCGCCAACCAGCGAAGGGCGGCCCAGCGCGTTCGTGCGGCCCAGCCCCGAGCCTGGCATGCAGCTTTTTGCGCGCCCACGGGGCTTTACCAGAACCTGGCGTATTGCAAGAAGTTCACCCTGACTGAAGTGGCCGGGTCCTGCGCCGGCCCTGGCAGCATGCTGGTGCTTTGCACCGACTACACCGTGTGTGCGGACGACGCCCGCTTCGAGGCGCCCTTTGCTGATCTGCCGGAAAGCAACATGGTGCTGGCCATGCTCACTCTGCGCCTGAACCGCGCCAAGGGCTGGGTGCTCGGAGAGGATGCCTGGGACGCTTCGCAGGCCCAAGCGGCTGGCCTTGTCAATCGGGTCACTACCCGCCAGGCACTGGCCAGCGCGGCAATCGACGCCGCCCAGGCGGCCGCTCGCATGCCGCTCGATGGTGTGGCCATGACCAAGTTGCTTTTAGAAGCCTTCATGGATACCCAGGGCATTGGCCAGGAGTTCGATATGGCCCCGCTTTATGCGGACGCCCTGCGACTCGCAGAACTCGACGATGCGCAGGAGTCAACCCGATGAACCCGCCAACATCAAGCGCAGCAGGTACCCAGCATGAAGGCTTGGGCAGCGTTCGCCTCGAGCGTGACGCACCGCAACACCTGGCCACACTGGTTGTGTCCAGCGGTCGGTCTGGCAACCCGATGACCGCGGCGATGGTGCGCACGCTCAGTCGCAGGTTGGCCGAGTTGTCGGTGGACGACGACATCAAGGTAATCGTGATCCGCGGGGAGGGGGGCGACCTAACCTGTGGCGCCGACCCGGCCGAGGCCGAGCAGGTATATAAGGATGCGCCCGGAGGCGCAGCCAAGCGAGTGCCCAGCCAGCGCGCCCGGCTGGCGGTGATGGACGACCTGTGGTGGGGCCCCGACGGCCTCTACACCCGTGTGCTGCGCTGCCCCAAGGTCACTCTGTTGGCCGCCCGGGGCCTGTGCCTGGATGTCGGCCTCTACCTAGCCCTTTGCTGTGACCTGGTGCTGGCAGACGAAACTGCTGTCTTCGGTAGTCCGCGCTGGCGCCACGTGGGGGTCGACGGTGACCTTTCGATGCTAGTAGCCGCCGTCGGCCTCAAACGCGCCAAGGACCTCCTGATCTTTTCCTCCCGTTGGACTGCGGACCAGGCTCGGGAGGCTGGCCTGATCGACGAGGTGATGCCGCCTGAGGCGCTAGGCGCCCGTGTGGCCCACCTGGCTGCCTTTTGCACCCAGGTGATGCGTGACGCCATCGCCGCCGAGAAGCGGGTGGTCTTTGCCTCCCTGGCCAAACTGCAGATTGGGACTGGCTTTGCTACAGCCGCAGCGGTGGGCGCTTGGGCCAGCAATCTGCATTTCCAGCCCGCCGAATTCAACTTTCTGCGCGAAGCGCGCGACCACGGGCTCGAGGCTGCGATTGATTCCGCGCGCCGGCATGCCCAATGACACTCATCCGATCTTTGAGGTAAACCCATTTATGTCTCATCTTCCGGCCCTCAGGGTACTGGACCTGGCCTCGGCTCTCGCCGGTCCCTTTGCAGCCATGCTGCTCAGCGAATTGGGCGCGGAGGTGGTCAAGGTCGAAAAACCGGGTCGTGGTGACCTGATTCGTGCCACCGACAGCTATGTTGGCAAGGGAGAAAGCGGCTACTTTTTGGGGATCAACCGAGGCAAGCGCGGGATCACCGCCGACATCCGGACGCCGGTTGGCCAGGAAATCATCCGCCGCATCGCCAGCGAGTGTGATGTGCTGGTACAGAACTTCCGGCCGCATCGTATCGCTGAATGGGGCCTCGACTACGAGAATCTCAAGAAGGTCAACCCACGCCTCATTTACTGCAGCGTCTCCGCCTTCGGCGAGGCCGAGGGCATGGAGGAAGACGCGGGCAACGACATCATTGGCCAAGCCTACTCCGGGATTCTGGATGTTACGGGTGACCCAGAAGGGGCGCCGTCCAAGACCGGCACACCGGTAGTGGATGTCTCCGCCGGTATGTTGTCCACCATTGGCATTCTGGCCGCACTGCATCGGCGCTCTGTCACCGGCGAGGGGGAGCATGTCCGGGTCTCGCTGCTCGAAGCGGCCTATGCCCTGATGCCAAATTATGTGGTGAGCGTACTCAATGGCGAGCCCAATTACACACGCCAGGGCAGCGGCCATCCGCAACTGGTGCCCTACCAGGCCTTCGAGACCGCTGACCAAAAGTACATCGTGGTTGGTGCCTTTCACCGGGCCTCATGGCGAACCCTGTGCAAAGCTATCGACCGCGAGGACCTCCTGGAGGATGACCGCTTCCGCGAAAACTGGGATCGGGTCAACCATCGGAAGGAACTGGAAGCCCTACTGAAGCCAGTGTTCCGTGCCAAGACCCGGCAGGACTGGCTCGCCCGGTTCGAGGGCGACAAGGTCATGGCAGCGCCGGTCCTGAGCGTCAAGGAGTCGATGGCCTTTTTCGACACCCGTATTGAGGGCCTGTTCATCGAGACCCAGCATCAAACCCTGGGGACCCTACGCGAGGTGCGCATGCCGATCCGCTTTAGCTCGAACCCCGAGCCGGTGCAACGCGCCGCACCCACCCTCGGGCAGGACACCCGGGAGGCCTTGCGCGAGGTTGGGTTTTCCGACGCCGAGATTGACGCTTGGAAGGCCGAGCGTCTCGTGTGAGTGGCTGGAGTTTTCTGCGCGTATCTCTTCAAACCCTGGAGCCTGAGATGAAGAAATTGCTCACCCTCGCAATTGGCGTAATGCTCTCTTTCGGCGCCCTGGCGCAGAACTACCCGAATCGACCGATCCGGCTCATCGTGCCCTTCGCTGCTGGCGGCGGAACCGACCTCGTCGCCCGGGCGCTGGCACAGCGGCTATCCAAGGAGATGGGCCAGAACGTTGTCGTCGACAATCGGGTGGGCGCTAGTGGCGTCATTGGTACCGACCTCACCGCCAAGGCGGCGCCGGACGGCTACACCATCATGATTGCCACTCCGACGTTCACTGTCAATCCGGCACTGATCGCCAAGTTGCCCTACAACACCCCCAGGACTTCAGCCCTGTCTCCCTGGTTGCGACATCGCCGCACTTGCTGGCCATCCATCCCTCCATCCCGGCGCGCAATGTCACCGAATTGGTGGCGTACGCCAAGCAGCGCAACGAGCCGCTGACCTATTCTTCCGGAAGCGTGGGAGGCTCCAGCCACCTGGCTGGGGAGTTCTTCAGCAGCCTCGCCGGTGTCAAGATGCTGCACATTCCCTACAAGGGTACTGGCGAGGCGGCGTCCTCGCTGGTCGCTGGCACGGTCAACGCAGCGTTTCTCGATGTGCAGACCCTCCTGCCATTGGTCAAGGCTGGCCGCTTGCGGGCCATCGCAGTCACGGGTGCCAAGCGCCTGCAGATCCTGTCCGACCTGCCGACGGTGGCAGAAGCCGGGCCTGCGTTTGCAGGTTTCGAGTCGGGCGTCTGGTACGGCATCATCGCCCCTGGCGCTACGCCCACGCCCTTGGTTTCCCGTTTGAACGCCGAAATCGTTAAGGCGCTGGGCAGCGCAGAAATGCAAAAAGCGCTCCTCGATGTGGCCGCCGAGCCGGTGGGCGGTACCCCCCAGGCCTTTTCAGACTTGATCAAGACCGAGATCGAGCGCTGGGGAGCCGCGGTCAAGCGGGCGGGACTCGTCGCGACACAGTGACGACGTGCGCATGGCGCCCTCGGTTGGAGAAGCCGCCATGCTCAGAGGTGGAGACCTTATGATGGTTATCCATTCCCTGCTTGGTCTGCGGGGCTCAGACTCATTGCCCCACCCACATGATCCTCGTCACCGGCGGTGCCGGCTTCATCGGAAGCAACTTTGTCCATGGCTGGCTCGGCGCGATGGACGAGCCAGTGCTGAACCTGGACAAGCTCACCTACGCCGGCAACCCAGACAATCTCGCAGGCCTTGACCCGACGCGCCATGTTTTCGTTCATGGTGACATCGGTGACCGAGCACAGGTCGATGGGCTGCTCGCGCGTTACCAGCCGCGCGCCGTCATCAACTTTGCCGCCGAGACGCACGTAGACCGGTCCATCTCCGGCCCGGATGCTTTCCTCGCCACCAATGTGCTGGGCACGGCCAGCCTGCTGCAGGCGACCTTGGCGTATTGGCAAAGCCTGCCTGCATCGGAGCAGGCAAGTTTTCGCTTCTTGCACGTGAGCACCGACGAGGTTTACGGCACGCTCGGGCCCGCTGACCCGGCTTTCACCGAGGACCATCCGCACCGACCCAACAGCCCCTATTCGGCCAGTAAGGCGGCCAGCGACCACTTGGTGCGTGCTTGGCACCACACCTACGGGCTTCCGGTGCTCACCACCAACTGCTCCAACAACTACGGCCCGAGGCACTTCCCGGAAAAACTCATTCCTCTGGTCATCACCCGGGCCTTGGCTGGTGAGCCGCTGCCAATCTACGGTGACGGCCGCCAGGTGAGAGACTGGTTGCATGTGCAGGATCATTGCGAGGCGATCCGTCGTGTGCTGGAGGCTGGCCGTGTCGGCGAGGTCTACAACGTTGGCGGTCTGAGCGAGTGCACCAACCTGGAGGTGGTGGCGGGCCTTTGCGCGGCACTCGATTCCCTACAAGCCCGCCCCGATGGCCGGTCTTACCGTGAACAGGTGACCCACGTGACCGACAGGCCTGGGCACGACCGCCGCTACGCGATCAACTGCGACAAGATCGTGCGGGAGCTGGGCTGGCGGCCCCGGCACAACTTTGCGCAGGGTCTGCGCGAGACCGTTCGCTGGTACCTGGACAACCCCGGCTGGGTGGTGCGGGTTCAGAGCGGCGCCTACCGGCATGCTTCAGGCTAGGCGGCATGAAGATCCTTTTGCTGGGAGGCTCTGGTCAGGTCGGTAGCCAACTGCTGGCAAGCCTCGCGCCTTTGGGTGAGGTGATTGCGCCGACCCGGGCATCAGGGTGGGATCTGTCGGATCCGGGCGACCTCGCCCTGCGCGTGGAGCAACTCGCACCCGAGGTGATCGTCAACGCCGCCGCCTACACCGCGGTTGATCGGGCCGAGGCGGAACCTGCGCTCGCGCATCGGGTCAATGCCGAGGCTCCCGCGGCCCTGGCGACGGCGGCGCGCTCGCTGGACGCCTGGCTTATTCATTTTTCGACCGACTATGTCTTCGACGGCCGTGGCAGCCGGCCCTGGTGCGAGGACGACCCCACGGGTCCGCTGTGCGTTTACGGCCAGAGCAAGCTGGCCGGCGAGCGGACCATACAGGCCCGGCACGCGCGACACCTGATCTTCCGTACCAGTTGGGTGCATGGGCCGCAGGGCGGTAATTTCATCCGCACCATGCTGCGCCTGGCCGGCGAGAGGGTGTCCCTGGCGGTGGTGGACGATCAGGTGGGCGCACCGACCGGCGCGCCGCTGATCGCCGAAGTCACCGCGCGCGCGATTGCGCGCGTGCAGCAAGCGCCACAACTGGCTGCGAAGCTGGCAGGCCTGTACCACCTGGCTGCGTCGGGTGAAGCGAGTTGGCGTGATGTTGCTTGCGAAGCGCTGGGGCATGCCAAGGCGCAGGGCGCCGCGCTGCGCTGTGGTCCCGAGCAGGTGCAGGCCATTCCCACAACGCAATACCCGACGCCAGCGCAGCGTCCCTTGAACTCTCGCCTGAACACCCGCAAACTGCGCGAGGCCTTCGGGTTTGCATTGCCTGCGTGGCAGGACGGCGTACACCAGACGGTGCAGGCCTTGCTGGCGGCCACCCCACCAACTTCCTCCTCAGAGGCCTGACCTATGTCCAAGGTACGCAAAGGCATCATCCTGTCCGGTGGCGCTGGCACCCGTCTGCACCCGGCCACGTTGGCCATCTCCAAGCAACTGCTGCCGGTTTACGACAAGCCGATGATCTACTACCCCCTGTCGACCCTCATGCTGGCGGGGCTGCAGGAGGTTCTCGTGATCAGCACGCCGCAGGACACGCCGCGCTTCGAGCAACTGCTAGGTGACGGTTCGCAGTGGGGCATGCGCATCGCCTATGCGGTTCAGCCTAAGCCGGAGGGCCTGGCCCAGGCCTTTCTGATCGGGCGCGAATTTCTGGATGGGGCCCCCTGTGCACTGGTGCTGGGCGACAACATCTTTTACGGCCATGACCTGGTGCCGATGATGCGGGAGGCGGAGGCTGCCCGTGACCGGGCCACTGTATTTGCCTACCGCGTGCGCGACCCCGAGCGCTACGGCGTAGTCGCTTTTGACGACCAGGGCCGGGCGACCTCCATCGAGGAAAAGCCTGTCCATCCGCGCAGCCACTACGCGGTGACGGGCCTGTACTTCTACGACGACCGGGTGTGCGAGCTCGCAGCAGGCCTTCAACCCTCGGCGCGGGGGGAGCTCGAGATCACCGACTTGAACCGCCTGTACCTGGAGCAGGGCCTGCTGGATGTGAAGACCATGGGCCGTGGCTTTGCCTGGCTCGACACGGGCACCCATGAGAGCCTGCTGGAGGCCTCCCAGTTTGTGCAAACCCTGGAGCAACGCCAGGGCCTGAAGGTCGCTGCGCCGGAGGAAGTGGCCTGGCGCAGCGGATGGATCAGTGATGCGCAACTTCTCGCCTTGGCCCGCCCGTTGGCCAAAAGCCGCTATGGCGAGTACCTGGCCGGCCTGATCGAGGAGGGCCGGCGATGAAGGTCACGCCCACGTCCTTGCCCGAGGTACTGCTGCTCGAGCCAAAGATCTTCAGCGACGATCGGGGCTTTTTCTTCGAGAGTTGGAACCAGAGGCAGCTCGACGAGCGAGTGGGTCAGCCCTTGCGCTTCGTGCAGGACAACCACTCCAGGTCGCGTCGCGGTGTGCTGCGCGGCCTGCACTACCAAGTGCAGCAGGCCCAAGGCAAGCTGGTGCGAGTGGTGCAGGGTCAGGTCTTCGACGTGGCAGTGGACCTGCGGCGCAGCTCTCCCAGGTTCGGCCAGTGGGCGGGTGCGCGGCTTTCTGCCGAGGGCAAACAGCAGCTGTGGATCCCGCCGGGCTTTGCCCACGGTTTTCTGGTGTTGTCGGACACGGCGGAATTTCTCTACAAGACCACCGATTACTACGCGCCTGCCGCCGAGCGCACCCTGGTCTGGGACGACCCCCGGGTGGGTATTCGGTGGCCTCTGGCCGAAGTGGGCGGCGTAGCCAGTCTTTCGGCCAAGGATGCAAAGGCCCAGTCCTGGGCCGATTGCGACAAGTTCGACTGAGCGCAGGCCGGGCTTCAGCGTCCTTGCGCTGGCCCCGCGGCCCTGACCCTGCGTCTGTGCACAGCGCTTTGGCCCCATGTGATCGCGCTAGGGGCCAATTCAGCCGTTTCCATTCGTAAGTTCTGCGCGGGCGCTGGTGCCCATCCCCTAGCCCATCTGTAAGCCCTGAGGCTTCCGCTTACTGTTGCGCAGCACATTCCTACATCCTGTGGGACAGGTCCTACTAGAGTCCCGCCATCGCCTGATACGGCCCCGCTAAGGGGTGTGGCTGGACGCCACGAAACCGACAGGCGGTTTTCCGCGGCCTCCCTGGTAACGCATGCAGCAGCTGAGCTGCACATGTGCTGGGCGAAGCCTTGCCTGATGAAACCGACTCAAGAGCGTCCACGCGACGCAGCAGGACTTCACTGACATGCAACAAAGTGCTCGACTCCACTCCAAAACTACCTCCACGCTGGCCCGGGTTCGCCGAGGGATCGGCAGCGGCATCGACCGCGGGATCTATCGCGGGATCCGCCGCACCCGAATCGCTGGTGCGGCGCTGGTAGCCATCGGTGCCATCAGCGGTATCTTCGGCGCGGGCGGTGTCTCGGCCGCGGAGATCAGTCCCTACTTCCAGGGCTACAGCGCCGGGACCCTGGTCGACGCCCTTCGCAACGACGGCCTGACCCATACCACCCTGGCATTTGCGGTGACGCGCGGCAGCTGCGCCTTCGACCCCTACATCACGGACCGCATGGCCGATGCCCGCAACTACAGGGCAGCCGGCGGGAACCTGATCATTTCCATGGGCGGTGCCGATGGCGTGTACGCCGAAGTTGCTTGCACCGACGATCAGATGTTTGCCTTGATGGATAAGCTGATCACCGACTCGGGCACGCGCCGGATCGACTGGGACGTGGAAGGCCAGCAGCTGAGCAACCTGGACGCCACCGCCCGGCGAAACCGGGTGCTGCTGCGCCTGAAGGCCAAGTACCCTGACCTGCAGACCTCCCTCACTCTGCCTGCCTGGCTCAACGGCCTGCAAGCTAACGGCATGTCCCTGATGCGATCGACCATCGCCGCCGGCGTTCAGGTGGACCGGGTGAATGTGATGCTCATGACCTTTGGCGCCGAGAACCTGCGCACCATGGTTTCTCCTGCGACCCTGGCGCAGGCGGTGATCAACGGCTATGAGGCTGCCGTCAACCAGTTGGCCGGCCTTTACCCGGCTAAGTCGCGGGCCCAGATCCACGCCATGGCCGGCATGACGCCCATGATCGGTGTCAACGACGACGCTACCGTGTTCACGCTCGCGGATGCCCAGGCCGTGGCCAATTACGCCAAGGCCAGCGGTACCGGCATGATCGGCTACTGGTCCTTCCAGCGCGACCGCTCGCAAGATCGAACCGGCATGGGCTCGGTCAATGACTACAGCGGCGTGGTGCAGACTCAGGCGCAGTTTCTGCGGATCTTCAAGTCCGCCGAAGGACCGGTGGGCGCCCCGGCGCCCGCGCCAGTGGTCAGTCCTTCGCCTGCGCCGGTGATCAGTCCATTACCTGCGCCGGTCGTCACCCCCACTTCAGTCTCGGCACCCGCGCCGGCTCCCGTGACTTCCCCGCCCACCGCGCCAGTCCCCGCGACGTGCGCCGCGTGGGATCCCGCCAAGTGGTACACAGTCGGCACCAAGGTCAACCGTCTGGGCAAGACCTATGTCGCCACCGGGGCGAATCAGAATTCACCGCCCGAATGGACACCCTCCCACTGGTTTGTCACCACCAGCTGCATCACCCCCGTGCCCGCGCCGGTTTGCACCGGGGTATCCTGGGTGATGGGCAAGTTTTACGCCTCTGGCGCGCTGGTGAGCTACAACGGGCGCCTGTACAAAGCCAAATTCGACAACCCCTGCTACAACCCAACGATCAGCACCTACTACTGGGCACCAGTGACCTGTTGATTGGCATCCTGGCATTCGCTGGGTACGGGCGGCGCGACGGGGTGGTGACCCTGAACGCCTGCCAAGTACCGAAAAAAATGGCGCCCCTCGGGGCGCCATTCGCATGAGTTCTCGGCGCAGGCCGAGGGGAGTCGATCAGCGCGGCTGAGACTCGACTTCCTTGATCCAGCGGTCCACCAAGCGCCTGCGCTCGGCGGCCTTGCCATACTTTTCGAAGTCGTAGCGGACCAGGCGGACGTTGTCGATCGACGGAATGCGCGGGTCGGGCTTGAAGGTTTTGTTGGCCGGCACCTGCAGGCTGTTGGCACGCGCGCCCACTTGCTGGCCGGCCGGGCCCATCAGCCAGTCGTAGTAGCGACGGGCTGCATCCTTGTTGCGAGCGCCTTTGACCAGGGCGATGCCGCCGATCTCGTACGAGGTGCCCTCGCATGGCCCTGCTGACTCGACCGGGAACTTGTTGGTGATGCGCTCGTTGTCGAAGCCGAAGATGAAGCTCACTCCCACTGCCACATCGCCCTTGGCCACGTCGCGGGCCTGGGCTTGGCCGCTTCGGGTGTAGGAGGCGACGTTGCGGTGGAGCTTCTTCATGTAGTCAAAGGCGGGTTCTTCGCCCATGAGCTGCACCAGCCCCGCCAAGATGGTGTAGGCGGTGCCGGAGGACGCCGGGTGGGAGATGCCAATCTCACCCTTGTAACGAGGGTCCAGCAGATCCTTCCAGCACTTGGGGGCGGGAAGGTTCTTCTTTTTGAGGAGCTCGGTGTTCCAGCCGAAGCCGATCGCGCTGGTGTAGAAGCCGCCCACGTAGTTCTGGCTCATCGCGTACTGCCGCACCGACCAGGTGTGCAGGTCCTTGAGGTAGTCGGGGCGGTATTGGTCGAGCAAGCCGACTTCGGCCGCCTGATAGAACGGGTCGCCGGTGCCGCCCCACCAGATATCGGTCTTGGGGTTGGCGGCCTCGGCGCGCAGTTGCGCCAGAGCCTCGCCGGTGGGCTTGTGGGTTTGCAGCACCCGGATGCCCGTGGCAGTTTGGAATTCGCGGGCAGCCAGATCGCACCAGCTGGCGTCAGTGCTGCACAGTGCATTGACGGTGTTTTGGGCGTGCGCGGCGGGGGCCAGCGTGCCCAGGAGAGCCAGCGCGAGGCTGGCTAGGACGGGACGGATCATCGCGGGGTACTCCAAATAACAGACAACGATGACAACTGTAACCGCTACAGGATTCGATTCAGTGCTGTCCTCGGGCCGTCGTTGGGCCTCCTAGGGTCAGCTCGTGGCGGTTAGATCCAGCGGGTCTGGGCACGGCACCACAGCGGCGACAATAGAGGCTCGAGAATTTTTAGGAAAGACCCGCATGAGCCAGCAAGAAGTCTTCATCGTTTCCGCCGCCCGCAGCGCGATCGGCACCTTCGGCGGCACCCTCAAGGACACCCCCCTGTCCGAGCTGGCCACGACGGTGGTCAAGGCCGCCGTCGAGCGCAGCGGCGCGCCTGTGGACGCTTTCGGCCATGTGGCCATGGGCAATGTGATCCCGACCGAACCACGCGACGCCTACCTGAGTCGGGTGGCTGCCATGCAGGCCGGCCTGCCCCAGGATGTACCTGCCTTCAATGTCAACCGTCTGTGCGGCTCCGGGCTGCAGGCCATCGTGTCCTGTGCCCAGGCCATCATGCTCGGCGATGCTCACGTGGCGGTTGGCGCGGGCGCTGAGTCCATGTCGCGTGGCCCCTACCTGGCGATGAGCGCCCGCTGGGGTCAGCGAATGGGGGATATGCAGATGGCGGACTACATGCTCACCATCCTGCATGACCCCTTCCACCGGATTCACATGGGCGTCACCGCCGAGAACGTCGCCGACGCCCACGGAATCACCCGGGAGCAGATGGACGCGCTTGCAGTCGAGAGTCACCGGCGTGCTGCCGCGGCTATCGCGGCCGGCCGCTTCACCGAGCAGATCGTTCCGGTGCTAGTGAAGTCTCGCAAGGGCGATATCGCCTTCACGACCGACGAGCATGTGAAGGGGGACACCACGCTCGAGGTACTTGCCAAAATGAAGCCGGCCTTCCGCAAGGAGGAGGGCCGTGTTACCGCCGGCAACGCCTCGGGCATCAACGACGGCGCCGGTGCTGTGGTGCTCGCCAGTGGCGAGGCCGTTCGCACGCATGGCCTCAAGCCCATGGCCCGTTTGGTGGCCTATGCCCATGCCGGGGTCGACCCCAAGGTCATGGGCATCGGCCCGGTTCCGGCCAGTCGCCGGGCGCTTGAGCGGGCCGGTCTTCGGGTTCAGGACATGGACGTCATCGAGTCCAACGAGGCCTTCGCTGCCCAAGCCTGCGCAGTGGCCAAGGAGTTGGGTTTTGACCCTGCCAAAGTCAACCCGAACGGCTCCGGTATTTCTCTCGGCCACCCGGTGGGCGGGACCGGCGCGATCATCACCACCAAGGCGCTGTACGAGCTTGAGCGGGTCCAGGGACGCTACGCGCTGGTCACCATGTGCATCGGTGGCGGCCAGGGGATCGCGGCGATTTTTGAGCGGGCCTAACTGGCAGGGTGGGGCTCGGCGGTTCCGCCCGCCCTGTGACCGCTTCCTCTTTCAGGTTCCGCGGCGCCGGTGGTTTTGAGGCCAACTTGCCAAGCAAATAGTACTTCCATATGTAATCTTAAATGTTTATGCTGAGTCCAGGAGGACCGGTATGGACGGAAGGCAGGACGAAGAGGCGCAGGGCACCGGGCCCCGAAACCAGGTCACCTTTTTTCGGAATTACAACCGCACGCTCGGAGCCGCCTACGCCCTGTTGTTGGTCGGGCTGGCTGGCTTTTTCGGTTGGCAGTTATCCGAGGCCTTCGATGAAGAGCTGGTCTTCGTGCGTGGGCAGCTCGAGCGCCATTCCCAATTTCTAGAATTCGTACTTCGCTCCTCAGGCGACGAGATCGAGCGACTCCGCCTCGTCGCTGCCGCAGAACGCGAAAGCGGGCGGGCTTGCCGGGAGGGCCGCCAGGAAGCCCTCCATAGTGATCTGCGCAGCGAAGCACGGGGCCAGTCTGCCGACACATCAAGCGCGGCGCCACGCCTTGGCCCCGGCGCCCAGCTCCCCGCGGAATCCGTCGGTTTCCATCGAGACCAGACCCGCGCGCCCGACGCCGGCGGGAACCTGATCGGTGCGGGTCCGCTGGTCGGCCGCAGTCAAGACTTCTATTGCGATCTGGGCAGCGCGCTCGCCGTCGGGGGGCAGTTTCAAGGCCTGTCCTTTCACCTCCCGCACGCTGCGCGGGTTCGCTTCATCGCCAATGAGCGCTTCCACCTGGTCTATCCCTGGCAAAGCTCGGAACGGCTACCGTTCAGCGCCGACCTGTACCGCGACCCGGTGTGGACCCTGGCCCAGCCCCAGGCCAACCCGGACCGGCGCAAATTCTGGGCGCCCCCTTTCTTTGGTGGCCCGGAGGTCGGGCTGCTTGCACCCGTGGCCGCACCCGTCAACAGCGGGGATCGGCTTCTGGGGGTGGTCGCCATCGACATGAGCCTGGACTACCTGAACCGGGTCAATGGCTACTTCGGGTATCCGCTGGGTACCGTGGCGGTGGTGGACGACCGAGGCCATGTCATGGCCCACCCAGGTGTGTACGCCGACCCCTTGGCAGTTCGCTCCCCCGCAGGGCTGGAGCAGGCGGTCCCTGCACAACTCTTACCCACTGTTTCGGCACTGGCTGCACTGCCGGCGGGGGAGCCGGTATTTCGAGCTGGCTGGATCCTGGTGCAGAGGCCCTTCGTCTCTGCTCCCTGGTACCTGGTCTATGCCGTGCCTCAGCGTGCGATCTGGCAAAAGCTGCTGCTCGAGCGAGCGCCTGGCATGGGGGCCGCCTTGCTGGCCCTGGCGCTCATCATGGCGATCAGCTACGCCCTGACCCGCCGCGAGTTCGTGGGTCCGGCGGCCCGTCTTGTCGAGTACGTTGCGGCGGCCAGCACGCTGCGGGGCAGCGCTCTGCCCAAGGTACCCGTGGCTTGGCTGCCTTGGTTCGAGGCGGTCGGCCGTGCCTTTGGAGAGTCGCTGCAACTCGGTAGCCTGCGCAAAGAGCTAGACATCGCCGCCCGTCTCCAGCAAGCGATCCTTCCGCGGCAATGGCCCCAGGACACCCGCTACTCGCTGTGGGGGGCGATGCAACCGGCCAAGGACATTGGCGGCGATTTTTACGACCACTTTCCGCTGGGCGATGGCCGCCGCGGCTTGGTGGTGGCCGACGTGAGCGGCAAAGGGGTTTCTGCCGGCCTGTTCGGCATGGTGTCCAAGACCCAGTTGCGGTCGCTGGCCACCCATCGCCTGCTGGGGCCGTCCACCACACTTTCCGAGGTGAACGAGGCCTTGTGTGTCGACAACGACGCAGCGATGTTCGTCACCGCCTTTTACGCCCAGTACGACCCGGTCGAAGGCACCCTGAGCTACACCAACGCCGGTCACCCGCCACCGCTGTTGGTTCGCAAGGATGGCGCCCAAAGCTGGCTGGGCCGCGCCGATGGGCCAGCCCTCGGGGTGGTCGAGGGCGCACGATATGGTGAGCGTTCGGTCAGCCTGGCGCCCGGGGACATGCTGGTGATCTTCACTGACGGTGTCAGTGAGGCCATGGATCTGGCGGGCCGGGAGTTCGGGCTGCCGCAAGTGGGCGTCCGGTTCGAGCGCTCCGAGACGAGCTCGGCGCGCGAGGCGGTCGAGCATCTTCAGGCCGCAGTTGCCGCTTTCGCCGCAGGGGCCGAGCAGGCCGACGACATCACCTGCGCAGTTCTGTTCTGTCACGGGCTCGGGGTTGACGAGGAGGTGGCATGAAGACGCGGAGCGGATGGGCCTGGACTTTCTACCTCGGTGTGCTGCTGGTGGCGATCCTTGCCGCCTGGCTGGGGGCCGGCTATTGGGCGGCGGCCCATGCCAGCGGCCAACCGGACCGCTTAGCCGAAATCCGCGAGCGCGGGGTGCTGGTGGTGGGCGTGAAGAAAGATGTACCACTGTGGGGGCAGCTCGACCCGCGTAGCGGCCGCATTGTGGGTCTCGAGCCAGACCTCGCCGCCAATCTGGCTGAGCGAATGGGGGTGCGGCTGGAACTGGTGCCCTTGCTCACCGCCGAGCGCCTACCGGCGATCGAGCAGCGGCGGGTCGATCTGGTTCTAGCGACCCTGTCGGACACTCCGGAGCGACGCCAGCGCCTGACCCTGGTGCTGCCCCATTACTACGCTTCCGGTGTGAACGTGCTGGCTCGTAAGAGTGCAGGCTTTCGGGAATGGACCGACCTGCGCAACCGCCGGATCTGCGGCCGGCGTGGCGCCTTCTACAACCGGGCCATCACTGTCAGCTCAGGGCTGGACGTGGTCGCGCTCTACGACAACCGGCTCTCCATTGCCAGCTTGCGCGAGGGCCGCTGCGAGGGCCTGCTCTATGACGACACCAACATCGTCGCCATGCTGCAGGAGCCAGCCTGGTCGCGTGATTTCGAGATGCCCCTGCCCACCCTGTTCACCACGCCTTGGTCAATTGGCCTGCACCGGGACGACGCCGGAAGTGCGCTGGCCAACCTGGTTTCCCAGGCAGTCGTCGATTGGCATCGTACTGGCCTGATCGCCGATCTCGAACGCCGCTGGGGCATTCCGATCTCTGCCTACACCGCTCGTATGCGCAGCCTCTGGCGCCAGCGCAGCGACCAGGGTTGGTACTGTGGGCCACGTGTGACGCCAGCGACGCCATTGGAGTGCCTGTGAGCTCCAGGCAACCGGCCTGTGCTGGCGAGGACGCGCCAGACGCTGATCTGGCCGCGACCTATGACCTGTACTTCGCTTCCCGCCATTACGACCATCGCTACCCGGTTCCCAACCCGGCCACGCTGGCCTTCCTTCGCGCTCACGGCCTGCACCAGGCTCAATCCATGCTCGACCTGGGCTGTGGCAACGGACGCTACGCGCTGGCCCTGCTAGGTCCCGAATGCGCTTCGCTCACCGGCTGTGACCCCTCTGAGGGGGCGATCGCGCTGTTCCGTCGCCGCGCGCAGGCGCACCCGCTGCGCTCGCGGGTCCGGCTGGTACAAGGCGGCGTGGAGGCCCTGGCGTCTGGTGACCGCTTTGACGTCTTGCTTCTGCTGTTCGGCGTACTCGGCCTGATGGGGGGGCGTGAATGCCGGGTCCGGAACCTCCAGGCCCTGCGTGGGCACTGCCTGCCGGGGGCGCGCATGGCGCTCACTGTCCCCAATGCCTGGCGTCGCCTTCCAGGTGCGCAGCTGAGGGCCTGGTGGGACGCGATGCGGCAGCCGGGGACATCGCAAGTCTCGGGGGATGTCCGTTTTTGGCGTCGCATCGCGGGCCGTGCACATGTCTTCCGATACCACCTGTTCACGCCAGTGGAGTTGTGCGAGGAACTCGCCGAGGCCGGGTGGACGGTGGTCTTGCTCGAGGCCGAAGGTGTCCTGCCCGAGTCCCCGGTGTGCCGCTGGGGCTGGCTCGCTACCGTCGACGGCTGGCTGCGCCGCGTGACCCCGGCCCGGCTCGGCTACGGATTCCGGGTGCTGGCGGTCCCGGCACATGACCTCCCGTCGCAGAGAGGTGAGGCCTGCCGATAAAATATTTTTCATGGATTTGCTTGACCCTCATTTCTTCCCCGCGCCTCCCGGTTCCGCGCAAGGCGAGCCGATCACGCTGCCAGCGGGCGGGTGATGGACCATATCGACGCTTTGGTTGTGGGCGCGGGGGCGGTGGGCCTGGCGGTAGCCCGGGCCCTGGCTCGGGCGGGGTACGAAACCCTGGTTGCGGAGGCCGGGGAGGCGATTGGGCAAGGCGTGAGCTCGCGCAACAGCGAGGTAATTCACGCCGGGCTCTATTACCCTACTGGTTCCCTCAAAGCCCGCTTGTGCGTCCGAGGACGAGAGCTCCTGTATGCCTTCTGCGCCGAGCAGGACGTCGACCATCGGCGCTGCGGCAAGTTGGTTGTGGCCAATGACGCCAGCGAAGTTCTGGCCCTGCGCGCGCTGCAGGCGAGGGCGCAGGACAACGGCGTTGCGGTCGAGTGGCTGGATGGCTATGCAGCCCGGGCCCTGGAGCCTGCCTTGCGCTGCAAGGCCGCGCTTCACTCTCCCACCACCGGCATCGTCGACAGCCACGGGTTCATGCAGGCCCTGCAGACGGACCTGGAGCGCCATGGCGGCCTGGTTGCCCTGGGCTCGCCGGTAGCCGGGGCCACTCTGGCGCAGGACGGTGGCGACCACGTCGTTCACTTGGTCGATGGCCACACATTTCAGGTCGGCTGGCTGATCAACGCGGCGTCGTTGGACGCCTGCCGGCTGGCGCAGCGCTTCGAGGGGCTGGACCCGGCTCATGTGCCCGAGCCTTGGCTGGCCAAGGGCAACTACTTCTCGCTCGCCGGCAAGGCGCCTTTTTCGCGCCTGATTTATCCCGCGCCCGCAGACGCCTGGCTGGGCGTGCACCTGACCCTGGATCTGGGCGGGCAGGCCCGATTCGGACCCGACCTCGAGTGGCTCCCAGGCAAGGATCCGGTGTCCATCGACTACGCGGTCGACCCGGCCCGCGCCGAGGGCTTCTACGCCGAGGTCCGGCGCTATTGGCCGCAATTGCCCGACGGGGCATTGCAGCCGGCCTACAGCGGGGTGAGGCCCAAGATCCACGGTCCGCAGGAAGCTGCGCCTGACTTCCGGCTCGACGGGCCAGCTCGCCATGGCATGGCCCGCCTTGTCAACCTGTTTGGCGTGGAGTCCCCGGGGCTGACCAGCGCCCTGGCTATCGGCGAGTGGGTCGCCGATCTCGCAGGGCCTGCGCGGCCTCGCTGACCAGCTCAGGGCCCCGGTAGATCAGCCCGGTGTACACCTGAACCAGGTCGGCGCCAGCCGCCATCTTGGATACCGCGTCGTCGCCGCTCATGACGCCGCCCACCCCGATGATCGGAAACTGCGGACCCAGCACGGCTCGCAATTGCGCGATGACCCGGTTGCTGGGGGCCAGCACCGGCGCGCCCGACAAGCCGCCGGTCTCCTCGGCATGCGCCAGGCCCTCCACCGCGTCCCGGGCGATCGTGGTGTTCGTGGCGATCACGCCGTCCATTCCGTGCCGAAGCAGGGTGGCGGCGATGACCTGAACCTGGGCCTCGTCCAGGTCGGGCGCAATTTTCACGAACAGGGGCACGCGCCGGCCCTGAGCCGCGGCCAATCCCTCGCGGCGCTTCGCCAGGGCGCCCAGCAGGCCGTCCAAGGCCTCGTCGGACTGCAGGGCCCGAAGGTTCTTGGTGTTGGGGCTGGAAATGTTCACGGTGACATAGTCCGCGTGCGGGTAGACGCCCTCCAGACCGATCAGGTAGTCCTCCGTTGCTCGCTCAATTGGCGTGGCGGCGTTTTTGCCGATGTTGAGCCCCAGCACCAGGCTAGGCGCCTGACCCCCGGCGCGCTGGCGCACAGCCGAGCGGCGCACATTGGTAACAAAGGCCTCTAGTCCGTCGTTGTTGAATCCGAGGCGGTTGATCAGCGCCTGCGCCTGAGGCAGGCGGAACATGCGGGGTTTGGGGTTGCCCGGTTGCGGCAGCGGGGTCACGGTGCCGACCTCGACGAAGCCGAAGCCCATGGCGGCGAATCCGTCGATGCAGCGTGCATTCTTGTCCAGCCCCGCGGCCAAGCCCACCCGGTTCGGAAAGCGCAAACCGGCGATCTCCACAGGGTCCTCCACACGGCGGGCTTGCCACAGGGCCTGCATCGGCGTGCCTTGCAATCGGGACATTGCGGCGAGGGTGGCGTCATGGGCGCTCTCGGCGTCCAGGCAGAAGAGGGCAGGTCGGGCGAGGGCGTAGGGCAGCAGGGCCATGGATAATTCCGGCTTTATTTCCAGCCAGGATTGTCGCGTGACTCAGGATGAATTGAAGACGCTGGTCGGCCAGGCCGCCTTGCGCTATGTGGTGCCCGGTGAAATCGTGGGGGTGGGCACCGGTTCGACCGTCAACAAATTCATTGAGGCCTTGGGCAGCCTGCGCCACCAGATCCCCGGCGCGGTTTCCAGTTCGTTGGCTTCCACCGAGCGCCTGCTGGCTTTGGGGATTCGGGTTTTTGATGCCAATGAGGTGGGGGAACTGGCTGTCTACATCGACGGTGCTGACGAGATCGATGGTCGCGGCTTCATGATCAAGGGCGGGGGGGCGGCCCTGACCCGGGAAAAGATTGTCGCCGCGCAGTCGCGCCAGTTCGTCTGCATCGCCGACGAGTCCAAACGCGTCCGGGTGCTGGGACGGTTCCCTGTCCCGGTCGAGGTGATCCCGATGGCCGCCCGCCAGATCAGCCGGCGCTTCGCAGCTTTGGGTGGCCAGGCCCTCTTGCGGCTGAAAGACGGCCAACCTTTGGTGACCGACAACGGCCAGCACATTCTGGATGTGAGTGGACTGCAGATCCAGGAGCCACTGGCTTTTGAGTCTGAGGTCAACCAGTGGGCCGGCGTGGTCACCGTAGGCATATTCGCCCACCAAAAGGCTGCTGTGTGCCTGCTCGGGACAGCCAGGGGCGTCGAGACCCTGTCCTTCTGAGTTTCAGCCGAAGATCGCCGCGCCGTCTTGGCCGGCCATCGGATGGGCTGGAGCCGACATCGCTTCCTCCGTGCCAGCGGCGATTTCAGGCAGGCGCTTTTTCCAGCGCTCGGTCTGATTGACGAAGCCCTCGACCCATTTCTCGAAGCCCGATTCGTCGAGTACTGCAATGGGTCGACGGTCGGCCAGGATGATGCCACCCGTGAGTTCCTCGAGGCCGAGTGTCGCCCCGTCGGTTCGGTGCCAGTAGAGGTTGGCGATCATCATTTCGCGCATGACGCGATCCGCTGATTCGCTCGGTATCTCGTCGAGGTAGGCAGAGAGGATGAGTTGGCCTCCATTGCCATCGAATTCAATATTCAGAACGATGTTTTCGTCGAAGAGGAGAACACAGCTGTGGGTCACATCATCCAGCTTGAGTTCGGCCAGATTGAGGGTCTTTCCGAGGCTGGTGATCAGTTGCTCGGCGATGGCGCGGTGATTCATGGGATGCCTTTCGGTCGGGGCGGATGAGGAGGGGTGAAAAATCATGAGGGGTGGAGCAGTCGGACGCCCCGGGCCGCGGCCAACCGGCGCCAGCGGGACCGCAGGCGCCGGATCCGGCCGATCAGGCGCGAGGCGAGTCCGGGCGGCTCAAATCGTGGATAGCCGCTGGGCATACGCCACTCTGTGTGCGGTTCTGCGCAGGGCCCCAGGGGGTGCAAGGACGCCAGGGTGCTGGTTTGACCCCGATGCGACACAGGCGGACTCGTCGGCTGGTGCACGGGTGGATGCCGTGGGGTCTGTCGCGGCGTGTGCGCCGGCATGTGCATGAGACTCCTCCATTTCCTGTGATGCAGCCGGCAGGGGCCAGCCGACCTTTCAGTAACGCAGGGTCTCGTGGTGTTCCCGGGCGCAGGGCGACCCGGTCGCCAGCCTGAGGCCGGCCGTGGACGTGAGGCTCAGGCCATGCCCTGGTGCCTGAGCAGCGCGTCGAGTTGGGGCTCGCGTCCTCGGAAGGCCCTGAAGGACTCCATGGCCGGACGGCTGCCGCCCACCTCCAAAATCGCCACTCGGTAGCGGCGGCCTGTTTCCCGGCTTGGGTTGCCTTCGGCGTCCATGCTCTCCTCGAAGGCGGCATAGGCATCGGCCGAGAGCACCTCCGCCCACTTGTAGCTGTAGTAGCCAGCAGCGTAGCCACCGGCAAAGATATGGCTAAAGGTGTTGGCGCTGCGGCTGAAGGCTGGGGGATGAATCACGGCCACCTCGTCACGCACTTGCTTGAGCAGTGGCATGAAGTCATGCGCCGGGTCATGCTCGGCGTGCAGCCGCATGTCGAACAGCGAAAACTCGATTTGACGCAAGGTCTGCAGGCCGCTTTGGAAATTGCGGGCGGCGAGCATTTTGTCAAACAGCTCCCGGGGCAGGGGCTGCCCTGTCTCCACATGGGCCGTCATGTGGCGCAGCACGCTCCACTCCCAACAGAAGTTCTCCATGAACTGGCTGGGCAGTTCCACGGCGTCCCATTCAACGCCGCTGATGCCCGAGACATCGTGCTCCTTGACCTGGGTAAGCAGGTGGTGAAGCCCATGGCCGAACTCGTGAAAGAGGGTGATGACGTCGTCGTGTGTGAGCAGCGGAGGTTGGCCATTCACGCCCTCGGCGAAGTTGCAGACCAAGTGCGCGACTGGCAGCTGGAGCCGGCCGTCGTCGGGCCGTAGCCAGCGGGCTCGGACATCGTCCATCCAGGCACCGCCCCGCTTGCCTGCGCGGGCGGAGGGGTCGAGGTAAAACTGTCCGATAGTTCGGCCACCGCGCTCGAGGCGGAAGAACTCGACGCCAGGGTGCCAGGTCGCGGCTTGGTCCCGGCGGATCTCAACCTCGAAGAGCGTCTCGACAATTTTGAACAGCCCCGCCAGCACCTTGGGGGCGGTGAAGTACTGCTTGACCTCCTGCTCGCTGAAGGCGTAGCGGTCTTCCTTCAGCTTCTCGGCCAGGTAGGGCCAGTCCCAGGCCTGTGGCTCGGCCAAGCCGAGACTGTGGGCGGCGAAGGCACGCATATCGGCCAGATCGCGCTCGGCATGGGGCCGGGCCTTGCTCGCCAGCTCGCGCAAGAAGGTCACCACCTCCGCAGGCGACTTTGCCATCTTGGGGACCAGTGACACCTCGGCGAAGTTGTCATAGCCGAGCAGACGCGCCTCTTCCCGCCGAAGCGCGAGCAACTCGCGGATGATGGCGTCATTGTCGAAGCGGGTGAGGTCGCCATCGGCCTGGTCGCTGGCTCGGGTGACGTAGGCCCGGTACAGGCGTTCGCGGAGCTTGCTGTCGTGACCGAACTGCATCACTGGAAGGTAGCAGGGCATCTTCAGCGTGAGCTTGTGGCCGTCTTTCCCTTCGGCCTGTGCGGCGGCGCGTGCCGCCTGGACCACATCGGCCGGCACGCCAACCAATTCGTCCTCCTGAGCGTAGTACGCCCAGGCATCGGTGGCGTCGAGGGCGTTCTCGCTGAACTTCTGTCCGAGTTCGGCCTGGCGCTCCTGGATTTGCGCGAAGCGCGACTTGGCCTCGCCGGTGAGCTCTGCGCCGCCCAGGATGAAGTTGCGCATCGCGTTCTTGTGGGCTTGGCGCTGCTCGGCATCCAGCGTGGCGGTGTCGATCGCCTTGTACTTGGCGTAGAGCCGTTCGTCGCTGCCGAGGCGCGTCCAGAAGTCTGTCACCCGGGGCAGGGCCGCGTTGTAGGCAGCCCGCAGTTCAGGTGTGTCTCCCACGCCGTTGAGGTGGCTGACCGTACCCCAGGCCCGGCCGAGGCGTTCGGTGGCGACATCGAGGGTCATGGACAGCGCGTGCCAGCTGGCAGGAAAGTCCGCGGCGGTGACCCGTTCGAGAGCTTGTTCGCAGTCGACCAGCAGGTTGTCGACCGCCTCCGCGACATGCTCGGGTCGAATCTGGTCAAAGAGGGGGAGATCGGTGAAGTCGAGGAGTGGATTGCTCATGCCGCTTATTTTGCGGCAAGGCGGCAGGGTTCAAGCGCGGCAGGGCCTTCCATCGGGCGATGGACGCCCCTGGCGAGGTAGCCACCCGTGGGACCAGCCGCCGAGTGACACGGACCCGGCTCAGGAAGTGGCCCGCTCAGCCGCCTCCAGGGTGTTCACCAGAAGCATGGCCCGCGTCATAGGGCCAACGCCCCCGGGCACCGGGGTGATCCAACCGGCTACCTGGCGCACACCTTCGAAGTCGACATCGCCGCAGAGCTTGCCTTCGTCGTTGCGGTTCATGCCGACGTCAATCACCACCGCCCCGGGCTTGACCATGTTGGCGGTCAGCACGTTGCGCTTGCCTACCGCAGCGACGATCACGTCCGCCTGGCGGGTGAGGGCAGCCAAATCGGCCGTGGCGCTGTGGCAAATGGTCACGGTGGCATTTTTCTGCAAAAGCATCAGGGCCATGGGCTTGCCCACGATGTTGCTTCGGCCGATGACGACCGCGTGTTTACCGCGCAGGTCATAGCCAATCGATTCAAGCATCTTCATGCAGCCGTACGGCGTGCAGGGCCAAAAGCCTGGTTGCCCAACCATGAGTGCGCCGGCGCTGGCCACGTGGAAGCCATCCACGTCCTTGGCCGGGGAAATGGTCGCGATGACCTTTTGGGTGTCCATGTGCTTGGGCAGCGGCAATTGCACCAGGATGCCATGCACTTGGGGGTCGGCGTTGAGCGCTCGGATTCGATCGAGCAGGGCGCCTTCGGACAGATCCGCCGGACAGGTCTCCAAAGTGGCCTGCAGGCCGGTTTCAGTGCTGTCCTTGACCTTGTGCTTGGTGTAGACCTGGCTAGCCGGATCTTCGCCCACCAAAATGATGTGGAGTTTGGGCTCCACGCCACGTGCCTTGAGCGCCGCGGTGCGGTGTGCCACTTCAGCGCGGATTTTCTGGGAAAGGTCGTTACCGTCAATCAGGTGGGCGGTCATGGAGTAGCCTTGAAAAGAAAGCCGCCCGCATAAGCGGGCGGACTGAGTGGATGGGGCGGAGGTCCGGGGACAGGTGCTTGTTCGCTCAGGTCTTGACCGCCGCCTGGCCCAGGGCAATCTTGAGCAAATCAGCCACGGTGTTCGCGTTGAGCTTTTCCATGATGTTGGCGCGATGCGCCTCTACCGTCTTGATGCTGATCCCCAGGTCGTCGGCGATTTGCTTGTTCAGGCGCCCGGCAACGATTCGTTCGAGTACCTGACCCTCTCGTGAGGTGAGCTTGGCCAGCAGGGCATCGCGGCTGGCCGCACTTTGGTGGTCGGCGAAACTTGACTTGGCGTGATCGAGCATTCGTTCGACCAGACCCAGAAGCTCGCTTTCCTTGAAGGGCTTCTGGATGAAATCCATGGCGCCCTTTTTCATCGTGCCCACCGCCATCGGGACATCGCCGTGGCCGGTGACGAAGACGACGGGCAGGGGGGAACGGCGTTCGATCAGCTTGTCCTGCAGTTCCAAGCCGGTCATGCCGCCCATGCGGATGTCGACAATCAGGCAGGCAACCTCTCGTGGGTCATAGCGTGAAAGGAAGGCCTCGGCCGACTCGAAGCAGCGCACGCGGTAGTCCTTGCCTTCCAGCAACCATTGGACGGAGTCACGGACGGCCTCGTCGTCGTCTACGACGTAAACGGTGCCCCGCTTTGGAATCAGACTCATGCAGTCACCCCGGTACTCTTGTCGGTCATGTCGTGCGTGGCGCCAGGTTCGGGAATCCAGAAGGAAAACACGCATCCGGCAACTTCGGCGCCATTGTAGATGTTCTTCGCGTCCATCCTTCCCTGGTGGGACTCGACGATCGAGCGGCACAGGTTCAGGCCAATGCCCATGCCCTCGGCCTTGGTCGAGAAGAAGGCCTCGAAAAGGCGCTCCATCACCTCGGGCGCCAGGCCACGGCCAGAGTCGCGCACCGTGAACTCGACCCCCGGAAGCCCTTCGATCGCCTGCCTCACCACCCGCAGTTCGACGTTGCGAAGGGGCGCTGGCCGATTGGCCGCATTGATGGACTCGGCGGCGTTCTTGAGCAGGTTGACCAGCACCTGCTCGATCAAGATCGGGTCGACCAGCAGCTTGGGCAGTCGCGCCGCCACGTAGTGCGACAGCCGGACGTTGTGCCGGCGCAGCTCGATCTCCGCCAGTTCGACAGCCTCGCCGACCATGTTGTCGACCTCAGATGCGGTGCGATTGGGTTCACTGCGTTTCACGAAGCTGCGAATACGATGGATGATCTGGCCAGCGCGCTGGGCCTGACGAGCGGTCTTGTCCAGCGCCGCGAGCAGGTCGGCTTCCTCGATCTGGCGGCCCTTGATTCGCGACACCATCCCGTTGCAATAGTTGCTGATGGCGCTCAGCGGCTGATTGAGTTCGTGCGCCACACTGGAGGCCATTTCGCCCA
>JAURKV010000234.1 GCA_030831585.1 Ramlibacter sp.
GTGAGGATGCGGTCGCCCGACATGAATCAGCGGCCTTTCAGGGGGATGTGTGGTTGGCGGATCCGGTCCAGCACGAACCCGCTTTGTGCGCGTACCGGGGCCCGGAAGGTGTCCACCGGGCGCTCGCCCGTATCGCCAAGCAGGGCGCGTCCATCGGGCGGCACCTGGTTAAAGCGACCGACGAACGCACCGGTGCCCGGCTCGACCGCATTCTCCCCGGAGAAGTGGACGAGAGCACTCCCCCGACAGGCGGCGACATACTCGGCAAGGGACTGGCCGACGGTTTTCATGCGGTGCACTCCGAGGGAAATTCCTTCGAACATTCCTAACGGACGAGGGATAGGCGGTGGCCGACCCGATCGAGAAATCGCAGGCGTTCATCCTCGGTCGCGTTGTTCATGTTGAAAAGCTGCAGCCAGAGCGTGCGGCAGCGTCGCGCGAAAAGCGCCCGCAGTCCGCGCATGAAAAGGCGGCGGCCTGGGTCGCCCATCATGACCAGCCACCACCAAGGAGCGCCGGAGGTCGTGATGCAGCCCAGCCACCGGATGTTCTGCAAGCCCGCTGCTCCAGCGCGCTCGCCCTTGCGGGCGGGTACCCGGAAAGCCACGCCTGGAAGCCAGCTGCGTTCGAGCCACCCCTTGAGCATCGCGGGCGGGCCGTAGAACCAGGTCGGGAAGACGAAAAGCAGCCCCTCAGCCCAGCGCAGGAGATCAACATGCCGCTGAACGGCGGTGAGGTTGGCTGCCGTATCGGCAAGGTAAGTGCTGCGCTCCTGCGGACTGAGGACCGGATCGAATCCCTCGGCGTAGAGGTCCAGGAGTTCGACCTCGTGGCCGCCATCGCGCAGGGCCTGCAGGGCGCGGTCGCGTAGCGCCGCACAGTAGCTGCCGGCCAGCGGATGGCAATAGACCGCCAGGATACGCATGGGCTCAGCGGCCGCCGAGGCGGCGCTTGATGTCCAGCCCAAAGCCCTTGTTCACGAACTGGGTTGTGGCCACCTTGGAGAGGTCGACTTCGCCCGGCTTGTACAGCCCGGCGGTGACCATCTTGTCGTAGAAGCTCTTGACACGCTCCTCGGTCATTGCACCGATACCGCGTGTCAGGGCGTCGCCGCTATCGACGATCTGCAGGTCCTTCATCAGCTTGACAGAGGCCTCGATGTACTCCTCGGTCATGTCGGGATTGTCCCTGCGGATCAAGGCGTTCGCGGCAGCGCGGTCACCGTACATATAGTTGTACCAGCCGGCGATGGTGCCCTCCATGAAGCGGCGAACCAGGTCGGGCTTCTCGCGCACGAGTTGCGTGCGGGTCTCGATGGTCGTCGAGTAGGTGTTGAAGCCGTGGTCGGCCAGCAAGTGGACCACCGGATCGAAGCCGGCCTGGCGGCGGACGTTGATCGGCTCGCTGATCGAGTAGGCCTGTTGGACGACGCGTTTGTCCGCCAGGAAGGGGCCCAGGTTGAAGGTGTAGGGCTTGAGTTGCTCGTCGCGAAAACCATGGTCGGCTTTCATCCACTGCCAGAAGCTGAACTGGCCGTCCTTGGAGACCAGCACCGCTGGTGCCTTCTTGACGGCATCCCACTTGTCGTAGCCCTGCCCCGGATGGGCGATGATGGCCTGCGGATCTTTCTGGAAGATCGCGCCGATGACAGTGATGGGTACGCCGTTCTTGACCTGGTCGAACGTGAGCAGCAGGTTGCCGGTCATGAGGAAGTCCAGGCGTCCGACCGGCAGCATGGGCCGGTTGTTCACCTGTGGTCCGCCCTGCTGGATCTCGACGTCCAGTCCAAGCCGGCGGTAGGTGCCGTCGGCCACGGCCTGGTAGAAGCCGCCGTGGCCCGCCTGCGCGCGCCAGTTGGTTCCGAACACCACTTTTTCAAGCGCAGGCGACTGCGCGAAGGTGGGCAGGGCCGTTGTTGCGGCCAGGGCGGCGCCGAGTACGGAACGCCGGGACAGGGAAGCAGACTGGGACATCGCGTTTTCTCCGGTGGGTTACAGGGGATCAGGGGAGCGGGTGGAGCGCCATGCCTGGCGACCATCCGCGTGTCTTGCCGGGGTTCATTAACCCCAGCGGGTCAGCCCGCTTCTTGAAGTCGATCTGTGCGGTGTCGATCGTCTTCATGCCGCCGTCCTCGATAGTCACGACATGCGGGTTAAAGATGACGCAGCCATCGGACTCGATGCTGCGAATGATCTCGTACTGGTGCGCGGTACCCTTCCAGCGAACCAAGAGGAGGGCGAAGGTCGCGTACTCACCATGCATACGGGCGAATTCCTGGTGCTGCAGCACGTCGCCACCAAAGCGCTCGATATGGCGGTCAATGATCGCCGGGTCGAAGGGCTGCGGGTAGGCCACCTGCAGATAGGTCCAGCCGCGATCGACCTTGAGCACCTGGAGGGTGGTGTGGTTGTAGGCGCACTCATAGGCTGGTGGCAGACCCCGGGCTTCGAGCTCGGGCTCGGTCATGGCCAGCGACACCTCGCCGCCTTGCGCCTGCACCAGCGCGCGCAGGGCGTCCAGCGAGCCGGGCGCCACCATGACGAACAACGCGTGGCGGTCCGCCGGAAAGTGCTGCCCCAGTACCGGGTAGTAGGGCGAAAAGCCCGCGTCCACCGCCGACAGCAGGAAGAGCTCTATGTCCGGTCGGCTGGCGGCGATCGCGGCGTCCATCACCTGTCGGTAGGTGGGAAACAGCGCGATCACATGGATCCAGTCGACCGCCGGACTGAGCGCCACTTCGACCTCAGTGATGATGCCGTTGGTGCCGTACGCGTGGTGCACCTGCTGGATCTCGTCACCCGCGAGCTCGATCACTCGCGGCTGCGCCTCCACCGAGACGATGCGGCACCGAAGCAGGTTGCCGCTGTCGCGCAGAACGCCATGGCGGATAGAGCCGACGCCGCCGAAGCCGCCAGCGATGAAGCCGGCGATTGTGGCTACACGCCAGGTGCTGGGCCACATCCGAAGGGCCTGACCAGTCTCCCGCGCCGCCTGCTCGATGTCGCTCATGCGTGCCCCGCATTGCGCCCTGACCCGGCCGGGCGCGACCTCGAGGATGCGCATCATCTCCGTCACGTCGAGCACCAAGCCGCCGACCAGAGGGACGCATTGGCCGTAGTTACCGGTACCTCCGCCGCGCACGGTCAGGGGCAGCCGGTGCCGCGCGGCAACGGCTGCCACGCGCAGGACGTCTTCTTCGGTGCTGCACTTGACCACGAGGTCGGCCACGCAGCCGCGCAGCTCCTCCTCGAGGATGGGGCTGTACCAGAAAAAGTCCCGGGACAGGCTCTTGCGTTGGCGGGGCACTGTCACGAGGTTCAGCCCTGCCAACTCACCCGCCACGGCAGGCCAGTCGACTTCGGAGGCAACGCCGTGGTCCTCGGCCACATGGGAGGGCGGGGCCGGGATCTCGAGCGCCAGGGGATTGTTCATGCCAGGCGCCTTTTTTCGGCGGGGCAGCGGCGCAGGCCGTCGAGCTCGCGAAAGTCAGGCAAGGCGGCCTCGCTCGCCGCCAGCGTCACGCAAAGCGCAGGCGGTATCCGGGCACCACGCAGCCAGGCCCGCGCAGGCGGCGAGCCCGTGGCGGCGAGGAAGTCTGGAGCGAGCCTCATGACTCCCGACGCATCTCGCTCTCATGCCAGTGACCAATCATCAGCTTCGCCAGCGCGGCGAACGCCACGAAAATCACGATGCCCAGCAGCGACACCAGCAGTAGCGCCGCAAACATCATGGGGATTTCGGTGCGGAACATCGACTCGAGGATGCGCGAGGCCAGGCCCGTGTTGCGGCCCGCAGACCCGGCGGTGAACTCGGCCACCACCGCGCCAATCAGGGCGAGCCCGCCCGCGATCTTCAGGCCGCCCAGGAAGTAAGGCAAAGCACTTGGCACCAGCAGGAAACGAAACAGCTGCCATGGGCTCGCGCGATAAAGGCCGAACAGGTCGCGCAGGTTAGTGTCCGCGCTCTTGAGACCAATCACCGTATTGGACAGGATGGGAAAGAAAGCCACGATCCAAGCGCAGATCAGCAGCGCCGCCATCGTGTTGTCCACATAAATCAGGATCAGGGGCGCGATCGCCACGATAGGGGTGACCTGCATGACCACCGCCAAAGGGAACAGGCCGATCTCCACCCACTTGGAGAGTGCGAAGGCCATGGCAAGCAGCACCCCGCCAACCACAGCTGCGGCAAGGGCCATCAGCGTCAGCTTGACGGTAAACCAGAGCGATGGCGCCAGGCTGTGCCACTGCTCGAAAAGCGTGCGCAGCACGAGCGTCGGCGCCGGCAGGATGTAGTGCGGGATCTGGTTGATCCGCACGATCGCCTCCCAGGCGACGAGCAGCAAGGCGACGAGGGCCAGCGGCAGGATCACGCGTAGCCAGGCCTCGCGTCGGCCGGCACGCGCGATCTGCTCGGCCGGGTTGGGGGCCTGGCCGGCTGGCAGCGGCGACGCGATCATGGTTTTCATGGGTGATCGGGTAGGGTTCAGTGGTCGATCGCCATACCGTCGAGGGTGGCGTGCAAGGCCTTCTGCACCCGCACCACGTGGGCGTTGTAGCGCTCGGAGACATGGAAGTCACCCGCGTTTCTGGGGTATGGCTCGTCGATGTGGATCTGGTCGACCACCCGTCCCGGGCGCGGGGCCATGACCACGATGCGGTCGGACAGGTAGACCGACTCGTACACGCTGTGGGTGACGAAGATGATCGTGAAGCGGTGTTCCTTCCAGATGGCCAGCAGGTCGTTGTTCAGTTTGCTGCGCGTCATCTCGTCAAGCGCTGCGAAGGGCTCGTCCATCAGAAGCAGGCGCGGCTGCGTCACCAGCGTCCGGGCGATCGACACGCGCATCTTCATGCCGCCGGACAACTCGCGCGGGTAGACGCTGGCAAAGCGGCTCAGGCCTACCATTTCCAGCGCATGGCGGACCTTGGCGTCGGCCTCGCCGCGAGACATACCCGCCAGGCGCATCGGCAGGAACACGTTGTCGAACACCGTGGCCCAAGGCATCAGCGTCGGCTCCTGGAATACGAACCCGAGGTCGCGACGCTCACCCCCTGCGGGGGTCGGCGCCTGGTGCCAGACCAGCTCGCCGCCGGTGTTGCGCGTGAGGCCTGCCATCAGGCGCAGCGCCGTGCTCTTGCCGCAGCCCGAAGGACCGAGAAAGCTGATGAACTCGTGGTCGCCCACATCCAGGGTCATGTCCTGCAGAGCCAGGGTGCCATTGGGAAAGCGCTTGCTGACACTGCGCAGGCTGACCAGGGGGGCGGATGCGCTCATGGTTCAGCTCCAGGCAGGCGGGTTGGCAAGGCGGGCGAGGTCAAAGCGGTCCACCTCCTGAAGCAAATCGACGAAGCGCCCTGCCACATGGTCGATCACGGCGCGGCCCTTGTCCGCCGTCGCGCGGCTGGCGTCTCCACAGGCCCCCTGCGGATTGAGGTCCTGCGTCTGCCAGCCAAACTTACCGGACGGGCCGATCGACAGGAACTGGTTCTCGCGAGCCAGGGTTTCGGTCAGGGACTCGAAGTCCTGAGCACGGTCCATTCGCACATTGCCCGGCGCCACAGCCAGCATGACGGACGTTTCGAGGTCTCCGGCGTGGATGCCATGGGCCATTTCCCTCGGGGTGAACATGCCCGGGGGCAATCCCAGCGTGAACCAGTGCGCGCCAACAGCGAGCATGCCGTGGCGCTCGCGCAAGTCCCGCACGACGATATCCATCACTGACATCTGCCCACCATGGCTGTTGAACAGGACGAGCTTGCGCACGCCGCTGCGGGACACGCTGTCGCCGATGTCCATCCACGTGTCGATCAGCGTGCGGGCGGAAAGCGTGAGCGTCCCCGGATAGCGCGAATGCTCGTTGCTCTTGCCATAGGGCAGGGTCGGCAGGAACAACACCGGAAGCTCATCTGGCAGGCGCGGCACAGTGGCCGAGACCACGGCGTCAATCGTCGCGTGATCGGTGGACATGGGCATATGCGGCCCGTGCTGCTCGACGGCGCCCACTGGCAACACCGCGATCAATCGCTCGCGCGGCAGCGCGGCAAAGGACTCGCTGGTGTGGTCGCTCCAGAAACGACTATGCATTTTGGGCATGGACGGGATCGATAGGCATTGCCACCCTCAATCTACGGAACTTGACCAGTCGATCAATATCGGAAACCCTTAAGGATCGCCATTATCGATATCTCTCAATATGACTCCTTGAAATTAACCTATTTTTCTTGACCAAGTGATCAGAAAAAGGCCCATTCTGGTGCGCCGCGACCAAGGCCAGCATCATGGTGATCCGGCTCTGTGGGTCCAGGTCACACCAGAGTTGGCTGAAACCGTCGCGAAGGTGTTCAAAGAGCTTTTGCGCGACGCTTCGCGGCTCTTGACTAAGGCCTCGATGCGGGCTTGGGTAGCGGCGCCCGGGTCCTAAAAGCGGCTGGCGCAGTCGACCGCCGCGACTGCTTTTAAAGTGGTGTTCATCCGCGCCCCAAGATCAGGTGTGTGCACCAAAAATCCACTGCGGCCCGAGAAGCACAAGGGGCTGGGGGCTCACCAAACGGACACATTGGGTGAGCGTCGTTGCAGGCTGATGCCTGGGCCTCGCACATAGAGTGCTGGAACGCGCTCATCGGGGCACCCAGATCAGAGGCTATTCGGCAAAAGCCCTGAAGACCGCGCTCAATTGGACTTGAAGACCGAGACTCGGTGCCCGTTGCTCACCAGGAGGTGGTCCGACGTCAGGAGGACCCCGACCGGAAAATACAGCGACCGCTGCGAGGTGGCGATCACGCTCTCGGTGAACGAGGCTTGCCCGAGCACCCCGTCGGCCGGCTGGAAATTACGCGTGGGAAAGTTGTTCCACAGCAGGACACGGTAAGCGTAGGGGTCGGTGATGACCAGTTGGACTCCGTTCGAGGTGACCTCCCCGTAAAAGCCCCCGGCTGCATTGCCGCTGCTGACAGTGGCGTCGGTCGGGGTGGAGACGGGCCGCGCGGTGGTGAAGTCTGGTTGACCGAGCAC
>JAURKV010000235.1 GCA_030831585.1 Ramlibacter sp.
ACTGCCGTGGCCGCCAGCGCCAAGAGCCAGTTCCTGGGCTCGGAGATCGCCAAGAGCGACCGGCCCGAGCTCACCGCCGCCAAGATCATTGTCTCGGGGGGCCGGGCGCTGGGCAGCGCGGAGAAGTTCGCCGAGGTGATGACACCGCTGGCCGACAAGCTCGGCGCCGCCATGGGCGCCAGCCGCGCCGCGGTCGATGCGGGCTACGCACCCAACGACTGGCAGGTGGGCCAGACCGGCAAGATCGTCGCGCCGCAGCTGTATGTGGCCGCCGGCATCTCTGGCGCCATCCAGCACCTGGCCGGCATGAAGGACTCCAAGGTGATCGTGGCGATCAACAAGGACCCCGAAGCGCCCATCTTCAGCGTCGCCGACTACGGCCTCGAAGCCGACCTCTTTGCCGCCGTGCCGGAGTTGGTGCAGGCGCTCTAAGTGCAGGCCGCCCCCCGGAGCGCCCTCCTCCTGCGCATGAAAATCGCCCCCGTATTGTGCGGGGGCAAGTCATGGGTTAGCGCGAGCCAGGCCATGGCAAATGCCCGTGGCCCGCGCGTGGCCGCCCAGTCAGAATGCGGCTTCCCGCGCGCGCCGGATCGACGGCAGCACCAAGACGAGCATCAGCAGGGCGGCAAGTATCAACAGCCCCAGGCTGATCGGCCGGGTGATGAACACATAAGGGTCGTTGAGCGACACCTGCAGGGCGCGGGTGTAGTTCTGCTCGAGGATGGGGCCCAGCACAAAGGCCAGGAGCAGTGGCGCGGGTTCACATTGCCACTTGAGTAGCAGATACCCCACCAGGCCGAAGATGACCAGAAGGAAGACATCAAACCCGCTGTTACCGATGGTATAAACCCCAATGCACATGAAGACCAGGATCAGCGGGTAGAACAGTCGGTAGGGAATTTGCAGCAACTTCACCCAGATGCCGACCAAAGGCAGGTTGATCACCAGCAGCATCAAATTCCCGATGAGCATTGAGGCGATCAGCCCCCAGAACAGGTTGGGGTTCTGGGTCATGACACTGGGCCCCGGCGTGATGCCGTGAATCATCATTGCACCTGCCATGAGCGCGATGATCGCGTTCGACGGAATGCCCAAGGTGAGCAGGGGCACGAAGCTGGTCTGCGCACCGGCATTGTTGGCGCTCTCCGGCGCAGCCACCCCCTCGACCGCGCCATTGCCAAAGCGGCTCGGATCCTTGGATATCTTTTTCTCCAGAACGTAGGCGGCGAAGGAGGACAGCATGGCCCCACCGCCCGGCAGCAGGCCCAGAACTGAGCCCAGGGCGGTACCGCGCAGCACAGCAGGCCAGCAACGGCGGAAGTCTTCGCCGTTGGGCCATAGGCCCTCCACCTTGCCAGAGACGACGGTCATCGGCTCCTGCTTCTCCAGGTTGGCAATGATCTCGGACATGCCAAACAGACCCATCGCGATCGGCACCACGCCAATTCCATCCGCGAGCGAGCGCACGCCCATGGTCATGCGGTAGGCGCCAGAGATCACGTCGGTGCCGACAGTCGACAGCAACAGGCCCAAGACGAGCATGGCCAGAGCCTTGAGCACGGACCCCTGGGCGAGCACGACGGCCATGATGAGGCCGAGGATCATCAGCGAAACATATTCCGCCGGACCGAACATCAAGGCGATCTTGGCCATCGGCGGCGCGAAAAGCGCAATGAAAAAGGTCGCCACGATGCCGGCAAAAACCGAGCCGAGCGCCGCAACTGCCAAAGCCGGGCCCGCTCGGCCCTGAAGCGCCATTTTGTGGCCGTCCAGGCAGGTCACTACCGAAGCCATCTCGCCCGGGGTGTTGACCAGAATCGAAGTGGTCGAACCACCAAACTGCGCGCCGTAGTAAATACCGGCGAGCATGATGAGGGCCGCTTCCGGTGTCAGATGGAAACTGATCGGAAGCAGCATTGCAATCGCGTTGAGCGGCCCGAGGCCGGGCAAAACGCCTATCAGGGTACCCAGCAAGCAACCTGCCAGGCAGTACATCAAGTTCTTGAATTCGAAGGCGATCGCCAGGCCATGACCCAGGTTCCCCAGGTTGGTGAGGATCTCCATCAATGAACTCCGAGGAAGGTAGGCCACAGGGGAATCTGCAAACCCAGCCCCTTGAGGAAAAGAATCGCTGCGAAGACCACGGTCCCCGCAGCCAGCGCCAGCGTCTCCCGAAGGCGCGCCTCGGGGTTTGCAGCGCAGGAAATGAGGACCAGGCCTGTCAAAGCCACCACGAGTCCAAATGATTCGATCGTGGCGCCGAAAAAGGCGACCGACCCCAGCACCAGCGCCACGGGACGCAAACGCCAGGGTTGCGATGCCTGCGGCGATTGGATCCGCAGGCCCTGAGCCACCAGGGCTGCCCCCAGCAAGACCAACAAGCCGGACAGCGCCTTGGGCATGAAGCCAGGGCCTACCCCAATGTCAGTCCGGCTGCTAAGCGGCCAAGCCAACACAAAGGCACAGATCGCGACCAGGATCAGGAAGACCCCGGTGAAGATCTCGCTGAGATTGCGCTGTCCAGCCATGACTGTTTATTGCTGAATGGCGATCTTCTCGCGGTCGACCACGGTCTTCCAATTCCGGTTGTCTTGGATGGACGCACGGCGGAAGTCTTCTCCCGTCAGCGGGTTCGCCTCAGGTGCGGCCTTGGCGGCGGACTGGTATTTGGCGATTGCTTCCGGGTCCTTCAGGACGGCGGTCACTTCGGCAATCAGGCGGTCGGCGATCGGCTTGGGCATATTGGGGGGACCGAACAGGCCGAACCACACATCCCAGCTCGCGCCCTTGATGCCGACTTCATCCCAGGTCGGCAGGTTGGGGTAGAGCGGGCTGCGCTTGGTACCGGAGCCGCCGAGCACCTTCAGACCTTCAGGCGCTGGCGGGGAAGCGGTGGTGAAGTCCAGGTTTCCGGCCAACAGGTCCTGGTAGACCGGGGCGATACCGGCGTACGGGACGTGGGCGCCCTTGACGCCTGCTGCGCTCTCAAGCATGGCGGCAGCCAGGTGGACGATGGCGCCCACGCCCGTACTGCCGTAACGGACCTTGCCCGGATTGGCCTTCATGTAGGCGATCAGTTCCTGGGTGTTGTTCACAGGCAGCTTGGGGCTGCCATAAACCACCGTGGGGTACACGAAGGGGCGCACCAGGTAGGTCATCTCATCGTACTTGTAAGGCATGTCCTTACGCACGGCCGGCAGCAGCGAGAACTCACCGCCAACGAACAGCAGGGTGTAGCCGTCGGCCGGCGACTTGGCGACGAAATCCGCGCCAATCACGCTGGAGGCGCCGGGGCGGTTCTCGACCACCACAGACTGCCCGATGCGCCGCTGCAGGAATTCAGCCGTCACGCGGGCCAGGATGTCGGTGCCGCCTCCGGGCGGCACCGGAACGACGATCTTGATCGGTTGCTTGCGCGGCCAGTCTTGCGCCATGGCCGGCGAAACGGCCAGCACCAAGGCTGCAGCGAACAAAGCCAGGTACTTCTTCATGGTTTGTCTCCAGTGGGTTATTGAAACGTAGCGAGGGGGAAACAGGGAACAGGGTCTGCGCCAATGGCGCTCACTCCTTGGTGAGGTTCAGTCCAGGCGCGCGAAGATCTCGCGCGCTTTGGCGGCGGCGGTCACCGCGCTGGGCCAGCCCGAGTAAAAAGCCATGTGGGTGATCATTTCGATCAGTTCATCCCGGGTCACGCCATTGCGCAGGGCGCGGGGGAAGTGGGTGGTCATCTGCTCGGTGCCACCGAGGGCCACCAGAGCGGTGCAGGTGATCAGGCTGCGATCTCGCTTGGACAGGCCCGGCCGCTCCCAGATATCGCCGAAAAGGACTTTGTCCGTTAGCTCCGCCAGCTTGGGTGCTGTCTCTTGTAGCGCCTGGTGCGCTGCTTTGCGGACTGGGTCCACGTTGTCGTTCATCTTGTCTCCTTGCGACCTGTCTTGTGCAGGCGCTCGGGTCGCATTGAAGCGCCGGCGAATTACCGCGTCAACGCAGCATCTTCAATTGTTCCGTACTTCGGAGAATCAAGCCCCGCAGACCTTGGTCGGCGACAGCGGCGCTTAGGCCAGAGGCGGCGGCGGGGTGAGGGTTGTCCCTGAGTGCATCGCCAGATTCCCCCCGTCCACATTCATGATCAGACCGTGAACGGCCGATGACTGCGCGCTGGCCAGGAAGGCAATCGCCTCGGCCTGCTCGATCGGCTCGGCGGCATGGCCCAGCGGAATACGGCGCTCGCGCTCCACGAACATCTCGGGGTTCTTTTCGCGGTCGGCAGTGGACAGGTCAGTCCAGGTCATGCCCGGGCACAAAGCGTTGATGCGGATGTTGTAGGGCCCCCAGTCGAGCGCCAGGGCCTTGGTCAGCCCGACCACCGCATGCTTGGAGGCCACATAGGCAGCGCCATTGGGAATGGCCACCATGCCCGCCAGCGAGGCCACGTTGCCGATGACCCCCTGGCGTCGGGGCAGCATGGACCGGGTCGCGACCGCATGGCACCAGAAGAAAACGCTGTCTAGATTGACCGCCATCGCCCGCCGCCACTGCTCGGAGGAAAGCGCGTGACCCGATGCTCGCATCATGATGCCGGCGTTGTTCACCAACACGTCAACACGCCCATGGCGATCGATGATCGCGTCGACGCCCGAGCGCACTGCGACTTCATCGCTGACATCTGCCGCCAGCGGGAAGGCCTGCCCGCCCTGGCTGCGAATCCGCTCGACCACCGCATCGACCCGCGCGGGGTCGATGTCGTTGACCACCACCTGGCCGCCCTCGGACGCGATCAACTCCGCGGCCGCCCGGCCGATGCCGCTGCCCGCGCCGGTGACGACGACGATCTGCTCCTTAAATCGCATGCCTGACTCCATCTTGCTGTGCATTATCTATGATGCACGATGCATGAAAACGCTCTCGAACGGGCCCTGGCTGCGCTCTGGCCCGGCTCAGGTGTGCGGCTGTTCGGCCCGTCGATCAAGCCGGGGCGAAAAGCCAGCGCCCACTGCGGCCACGCCCGCAGAGATCAAAAGCACCACGGCCTGACCGAGCAGGGCCAGCCAGACGCTGCCCCGCCAGGGAAACTGCAGGCCCCTGCGGTCGACCAGGCGACCGATTGGCACCGACAGCACCAGGTTAGAGGCAGAAAAGCACGCCACGATCAGGCCGATGTCGGTCGCGCCATACCCTTGGTGCAGGGCGTAAATGGGCAAGGCTGCGCGCAGCCCGGACATGCAAGGCTGGGAGACGGTCTGGCCAGCCAGCAGCCGAATCAGGGACGCAAGCACGCAGCTCAGGCGGCCGGCGCCGGCTCGACCGAGGCCATCACCTTATCGATGCGCCGACCGTCAAGGTCCACCACCTCGAAAACCCAGCCGGCGCAGGTGATGCGCTCGCCCACTGCCGGCAGGCGGCCCGTCACCGACAACAGCAGGCCAGCCAGGGTGTTGTAGCGGCCCCGGTCCTCGTCGGGCAGCTCGCGGATCTCCAGGCGAGCGCGCAGCTCTGAGACAGGCATCAACCCGTCGAGCAGCCAGCTGCCGTCGGCCCGCTGCGTGGCCCAGGCCTCGGCCTGCGCCACCGGTTGCAGCTCGCCTGTGATGGCCTCAAGCAGGTCATGTGGGGTCATCAGCCCCTGCACCACGCCGTACTCGTCAACCACGAACACCATGCGGGCAGACTGGGCGCGGAATTGCTCAAGCAGTTCCATGCCGGTGAGCGTCTCGGGCAAAAAGACGGCGGGCGCAGCCAGGGACTCGAGTAACGGGTTCGCGGGCTCCCCCGGCTTGCCGACCAGCGCCAGCAACTGCGCCATGCCGACCACGCCCACCACATCGTCGAGTGAGCCGCGGCACACCGGGTACCAGGAATGCGCGCCCGAGGCGCCCGCGCGGGCCAGCGCCTCGGCCACGGTGAGTCCAGCGCCTAGCCATTCGATGTCGCCGCGCGGCAGCATCATCGAGGTAAGGGTGCGGTCGTCCAGGTGGAACACGTTTTGCACCATCTGCCGCTCGTGCTGCGCAATCACCCCCGCGTCCACGCCCTCCTCCAGGCTGTGGGCCAACTCCTCCTCGGTGATGGCGCGGGCCTGGCGGGTGTCAATGCGCAGCAGGCGCAACATGCCCTGGGTCGTGGCCGACAGCAGGCGCACGAAGGGGCCGGCGGCACGGGCCAGACCGTTCATCGGCCGGGCGACCCAGCGAGCAACGGTTTCAGGAAAGAGCTGCCCAATGCGCTTGGGTACCAGCTCGCCGAGGATGATGGTCAGGAAGGTGATCACCGCCACCACCACCGCGGTGGCGGTGATGGACGCGGCGCCCGGCGTCAGGCCCAGGCCGCGCAGCCACTGGGCCAGGGCCTCGCTGAACGCCGCCTCGCCGACAATGCCGTTCAGAACGCCGATCGAGGTGATTCCCACCTGCACGGTGGAGAGAAACTGGGTCGGGTGCTCCATCAGCCGCAGCGCGGACTGAGCGCCGGCGTCACCAGCCTCGGCAAGCGCCGCCAGACGGCCCTTGCGGCTGGCCGTCAGTGCCATTTCGGACATGGCGAACGCGCCGTTGAGAACGATCAGCAGCGCGATCAGCAGGACATCCATACACGAGGAGGCCGGACCGCGGTGCGGCTTCGGCAAAATCAGAGACCATGTCACTCTACCTGATCGGCGATATCCAGGGCTGCGACGCGGCCCTGGGCCGGCTGCTGCACACCTTGGACTTCTCCCCCAGCCGGGACACGGTTTACCTGCTGGGAGACCTGGTCAACCGCGGGCCGGCCTCGGCGGCGGTGCTGCGCCGGGTGCAGGCCTTGGGCGCCTCGGCGCGCTGCGTACTGGGCAACCATGACCTGAGTCTGCTGGCGGTGGCCGAGGGCTTTGGTTCGCCTCGCTCCGGCGACACGATGGACGAGGTGCTGCAGGCTCCCGATCGCGCGGCGATGCTTGATTGGCTACGCCATCAGCGCCTGGCGATTTATGCACACGGGCTGCTGATGGTTCACGCCGGCGTGCTGCCGGCATGGGACTTGGCACAGGTGCTGACCCTGGCCGGGGAGGTGGAGTCGCAGCTGCAAGGGCCCGACCTGCACGGATTCCTGGCCACCCTGTTCGGCAACAGGCCAGACCGGTGGAGCGACAGCCTCCAAGGCCCGGACCGCTGGCGGGTGGTGGTCAATGCGCTCACCCGAATCCGTTTTTGCACCCCGGAGGGGGTGATGGAAATGAAGACCTCAGGGCCGCCAGACCAGGCGCCGACCGGGCACCTGCCTTGGTTCGATTTGCCGGGGCGGCGCACCGCCGACCTCACCATTGCCTGCGGCCACTGGTCGGCGCTTGGCGTTCTGCGACGACCGGACCTGCTGGCCCTCGACTCCGGCTGCGTCTGGGGGGGGTGCCTGAGCGCGCTGCGCCTGGGCGCGCTGCGCGCAGACGACGAACTGATTCAGGTGCGCTGCGAGCCGGCTCAGGACCCGGCCGACTGATCGGCGGGTGCCTCGGGCGCCAGGGCCGAATCTGCTGGCTCTGCCGGCACCGACGCAAACAAGGCGGCGAGCTTGCGCTTGGGCTTGATATTGGCGGAGATGCGGTTGGCCGCCGGCTTCACGCTGGCCTCCCAAGCCGGCTTGGCCTCGGCGGTGGTCGCCTCGGGCGCCTCGTAGGGCTTGCTGAAGAAGGGATCTGCCGGGGTGCGCGGCGCCGCCGGGGCGCGATCCCCACGCTCGGGGCGGGTACTGGCATGGCGGGGCATGTCCAGGCCTTCGCGCGGCTCATCCACCCCGTGCTCGCGCCAGTTGCGACGGCCGTCGTTGATTCGGCCGCGCGGACGCTCGTCATCGAACTCGAAAGCCTCGATGTCGAGCTTTTTCTTAAGCAGCTTTTCCAGGTCGGCCACATTGCGGCCGTCGCTAGAGGTGACGAATGTGACCGCCAGGCCTGAGGCCCCGGCCCGGCCGGTGCGGCCGATGCGATGGACATAGTCCTCGGCGTTGAAGGGAATGTCGAAGTTGAAGACCGCTGGCACGTCCTTAATGTCCAGCCCACGCGCCGCCACATCGGTGGCCACCAGCAGGTCGACCTCACCCGCCTTGAAAGCGGCCAGGGACTTCAAACGTTCGTCCTGGCTCTTGTCGCCGTGCAGGGCAGTGGTCTTGAGGCCCTCGCGCTCCAGGGCGCGGGCCAGCCGGGCGCAACCGAGCTTGCTGTTGACGAAGACAAAGGCCTGCGAGATGCCGCGCTGACGCACCACCTGCCGCAGCACCCGGCGCTTGTCGTCGTCGGTCACGCTGTAAAAGTGCTGCTCCACGGTGGATGCCGTCTCGTTGGGACGGGCGACCTCAACCACCACCGGGTCCTGCAGGTAGCTGTTGGCCAGGCGCTTGATCTCGGGCGAGAAGGTGGCTGAGAACAGCAGTGTGGTGCGCTGCTTGGGCAGATAAGACAGGATGCGCTGCAGGTCGGGCAGAAAGCCGATGTCCAGCATGCGGTCGGCCTCGTCGAGCACCACGTACTCGACCTGATTAAGGACCGCATTCTTCGCCTCGATGTGATCCAGCAGGCGACCAGGGGTGGCGACCAGCACCTCCACACCCTTCTTGAGCTCTAGCGTCTGCGGCTTCATGTCGATGCCGCCAAAGACCACCGTGCTGCGCAATTGGGTGTACTTGGCGTAGAGCTTGACCTGTTGGGCGACCTGGTCAGCCAGTTCACGGGTGGGCAGCAGCACCAGGGCACGGACCGGGTGGCGGGCCGGCGAGGTGGAGCTGTTCTCGTGTTTGAGCAGGCGCTCAAGAAGAGGAAGGGAGAAGGCGGCGGTCTTGCCGGTACCGGTCTGGGCGGCGCCCATCACGTCGCGGCCGGTGAGCACCACCGGAATGGCCTGCGCCTGGATGGGCGTCATGTTCTCGTAGCCCATCTCGGCCACGGCGCGGGCCAGATTGGGAGACAAGCCGAGGTTGGAAAAGGAAGCGGTCATGTGACCAAGTATTGTCTCACCCTTGGCAGGCCGATCGGCGGAAATCGGAGTAGGCGCTCACAAGAGGGCCTGACCCAGCCCGGAGCGCCTCTAGAATCGGAGGGTGTCCATCCTTAATGCAGACCTGCACTGCCACTCGGTTGTTTCCGATGGCACCCTCACCCCCGAAGTGCTGGCCGCGCGCGCCGCGGCGAACGGGGTCGACCTCTGGGCCCTCACCGACCACGACGAAATCGGCGGCCAGCACCGCGCCCTGGCAGCGGCCAAGGCGCAGGGCATGCGCTACCTTACCGGGACCGAGATCTCGGTCACCTTCGCCGGCGTCACCGTGCACATTGTTGGCCTGGGCTTTGACCCGGACGATGCCGCCCTGGTGCAAGGCCTGTCGGCCACCCGCGGCGGCCGAGGCGCCCGCGCCATGGAGATGGCCGAGCAACTGGCCAAGGTGGGCATCCACGGCGCCTACGAGGGCGCGCTGCGCTACGTGGGCAACCCGGAGCTGATTTCCCGCACCCATTTCGCGCGCTTCCTGGTGGAGGTGGGCGCCTGCCGCGACACGCCCGAGGTCTTTCGCAAGTACCTCACCGAAGGCAAGCCGGGCTTCGTGCCGCACCGCTGGGCACAATTGGGGGACGCGGTGCGCTGGATCACCGAAGCGGGCGGAATGGCGATCATTGCCCACCCGGCCCGCTACGCCTTCACCGCCAACGAGGAGTGGGCCCTGTTCTCCGAGTTCAAGGCCCATGGCGGCCGGGGCGTGGAGGTGGTCACCGGCAGCCACACCAACGCCGAGGCCATCCGTTACGCCGAGACGGCGCTCGAGTTCGGTCTGGCCGCTTCCCGCGGCAGTGACTTCCACAGCCCCGAGGAGAGCCACACGGACCTGGGCAAGCTGCCCTTGCTGCCCGGCCAGTTGACACCGGTGTGGGAGCTGCTGGCGGACCGAGTTCGGTGAGCCGGCCCGAACGGGAACCCGCCCCGTGAGCCAAGGGCGGCAGCTGGCTGGCCTGGCGCTGGCGATCTTCGCGGTGGCCATCTTCGCCGCCTCCGACACCCTCTCCCAGGTGGTGCTGCGTGCCGGCGCCCCGCTGTTGGCGGTGGTCTTCATCCGATTCGCCGTGCAGGCAGTGGCCACCAGCCTGCTGGCCGTACCGCTTCGAGGCCGGGCCATGTTCCACACCGAGCAGCGGGGCTTGCAGATCTTGCGTGGCATGTCCCTGGTCATGGGCACCTCGTGCCTGTTCGCCAGCCTGCGCTTCATGACGGTGGGCGAAATGACCGCCATCATGATGCTCACCCCCATGGCCGTGACCGCAATCTCGGGCCTTCTGTTCAAAGAGGTAGTTCCGCCGCTGCGCTGGCTTCTCCTCGTGGGGGGCTTCGCGGGCACACTGGTCATCCTGCGGCCCGGTACCGAGGACTTCCGATGGGTCATGCTGCTACCCTTGGGACAGGTGGTCTTCAACACCGTCTTCCAGCTGCTCACCAGCCGGCTTTCGCGAACCGATCACCCGGTCACGACAAACCTGTACACGAGCCTCACCTGCACCGTCCTGACCCTGCCTGCCCTCGTGCTGGCAGAAATGTCCCACCTGCCCGGCTGGGTCTGGGGACTGACGGTAGGGCTCGGCCTGACCGCGACGCTAGGACACATGCTGTGGGTGATGGCCTTCCAGCGGGTGCCGGCCACCCAGGTCATGCCCTTCACCTATTCGCAGATCGCCTTTGCGGTGCTGGCCGGCTGGGTCGCAACCGGAGCGGTGCCCGACCGCTGGGCCGCGGTGGGGATGGGCGCGATTGCCCTGTGCGGCATCGGCAGCGCGCTGCTCACGCTGTACCAGCAGCGCCGCTGAGCGCTCGCCCCGCTCCGTCCTGCTCCGCTCCGCAAGACAGGCCGGCCCGAGCGCGTCGCCAGCCCTGCACCAGGCCTGCCCGATACTCGCGCCATGGCCCAATACTTCGAGGTGCATCCCGACAACCCGCAGCCGCGGCTGCTCAAGCAGGCGGTGGCTCTGCTCGCCTCCGGCGGGGTGCTGGCGGTACCTACCGACTCCTCCTATGCCCTGGTCTGCCACCTCGACGACAAAGCCGCGGTGGAGCGTCTGCGGCAGGTGCGGCAGGTGGACGACAAGCACCACCTCACTCTCCTGTGCCGAGACCTCTCCGAACTGGCCAACTATGCCCGGGTCGACAACCGCCAGTACCGGCTGCTGAAGGCCGCCACCCCGGGGGCCTTCACCTTCATCCTTGAGGCCACCAAGGAGGTGCCGCGAAGGGTGAGCCATCCGCAGCGCAAGACCATCGGCCTGCGCGTGCCCGGGCATACGGCGCTGCAGGCCCTGCTGGCCCTGCACGACGGCCCGCTGCTGGCGGCCACCTTGATCCCGCCGGGCGAGACCGACCCCCTCAATGACGCGCAGGAGATCCGCGAACGCTTCGAACACGCCCTGGCCGCCGTCATCGACGCCAGCGCCTGCCCCCACCTGCCTAGCACGGTGGTAGACCTCACGCCGATGGCGAGCGGCGGGGAGGCGGTGGTCATGCGAGAGGGTGCGGGGGACCTCAGTCTGCTCGGTCTTTGAAGACCTCAGACCAGGGCGCTGCCGTGGCCCTGCCCAGCCGAGGCGACGGGAGGCTAGCCGTCATCCCGGCGCAATGATTCGCGTGACCTTTGTCACAGACTGCCCCCGCCCCTCAAGGGCCAACCACGAAGGGGCATCGGCACATGGAGTCGAAAAGAGAAATCAACACCCTGCTGCAGGCCGCGCTGTGGGAATGCGGCCCAGCGCCTGTCACACGAGCGCTGGAGGGCAGCGCGCTATTACGCCGGGTCACCGATCGGGTTGAGGAGGACGCCCGGGCCTATGCGGGCAAAGACCCCGCGTGCCACGGCTCAATCGCCACCATCCTCCGCGGCTATACCTCGTTCCGTTCGGTGCTGCACTACCGCCTCGCCCACGCACTCACCGAATTGGCACGGGCATCCGTCACCACTGGATCGCGCACTGAGGACCTGCAGACACTGGCCCTGCTTCTGTCCAGCCGGGGCAAGCTGCTCTCGGGAATCGAAATACACCCCTGTTGCCGTATCGGGCGCCGCCTGGTCATCGACCATGGCCTAGGCACTGTCGTCGGCGAAACAGTCGATATTGGCGATGACGCCTACCTGTTGGGAGGAGTCACCCTCGGTGCCATCGGAATCGCCGCCAACCCGGGCGGCAAGCGCCACCCAACGCTGGGGCACCGCGTGCAGGTTGGCGCCTTCGCCGGCATCTACGGGCCGGTATGCATCGGAGATGATGTCTTCATTGGCGCAGGCTGCCAGGTCACAAAACCCATCCCTTCCGGCGCACGCGTCACCCTGCAATGCCGTCTGCAGGTGGAGCAACACGCACCCTCGGGCCAAACGGCAGCCCCATCGCAGAGCCCGGTAAACGGCACGCAAGCCGCCAATTCGAACATGGCCGGAGCGGCTTGGGGAGCCAACGGATGATGCGCATCGACCGACACACACGCCGCCTCTACCAGGAAGACCCTTTCCTCTGCCAGGCCGAGGCCCGGATCGTGCGGGTTGGCGCAGACCATATCGAGCTTGACGCCACCTGCGCTTACCCCGAGGGCGGCGGCCAAGAGTCCGACATGGGTGTGCTCATACTGGAGAGCGGCGCCCGGTTACGCTTTATTTCGGCCCAGCGCATGTACGGTCACCCTTGTGGCTTGCCTGACTTTCCAGACATCCTCGTCGCCGGGGTGATATGGCACACCATCCTCCCCGAGGATAGACCGGGCCTACTGGAGGCTCGCCCGGGCATGGTCGCGCGGGTCGTCATCGACGTCGCACGGCGCGCCCGACTCACGGTGAGTCACACAGCGTCGCATCTGCTGTACCTGGGGATCGAGCGCCACCGGCCCGACGCCATCGGGCGCACCCTGGGGTGCCACATCCGGGAGGACGGAGCCCGCTTTGACTTCGCAGTCGAGGAGCGCTTCACGCCCGAAGAAATCGCCGCCATTGCGTCCACGGCCAACGAGCTGGTGACCCGAGATCTGGCTGTCACCACCGACGCAGACACCGCCACGAAAGATGCGCGGCGCTGGCACTGCGCCAGCCACGTCATCCCCTGCGGCGGCACCCACTGGGACCACACCGGCGCAATCGGTCAGATGGAGGTGCGGCGCAAGCGACTGGGCACAGGCAAAGAGCGCCTCTCCTGCCACCTGCCCGACATGCGGATCGACCTCGGTCGCTACCACCCGCAGCCATGACTTCCCGCCGCCATCCGCGCACGCGGATCTCATCGGGTACGGCCTTGCTCGCGCTCGGGCAAGCCCTCAACCTCACGGTCGCCGTCATGATGGTGACCGTCGCAGCCCTGGCCGGTGGGCAGTTGGCCCCCGACGCTGCTTGGGCGACGGTGCCCTATGGGGTGCAGTTCGCTGCCGTCCTCGCCTTCACCTACCCGGTGTCGGCGCTGATGCGAAAGTGCGGCCGCCGGCCGGTTTTTCTCGGCTCAGCGATGCTGCTCATGCTGGCTGGGTGTGTCGGCTTGCTGGCCTTGCAAAGGCACAGCTTTGCCGGGCTGGTGCTCGCCCACGCGTTGGTGGGCGCCTACGTGGCCTGTGCGAACTATTTCCGCTTCGCCGCCGTCGATGGGCTGCAAGAGCCAGCACGGGCACAGGCACTGTCCTGGGTGGTTGAAGGGGGCGTGCTGGCGGCAGTGGCTGGACCGCTGATGGCCAGCACCCTTCGACAGGTCCCGGGCTTCACAGAGTTCGCCTGGGTCTACGGCGGACTGATGGGTTTAGGTCTCGCTCAGCTGATTTTGATGATGGTTTGGCAACCCTCTGGTCGGTCCCTTGAGGCCACGACCACAGTGCAAGCCGCGCCGGCCGCTGCCGGCCCCGCAGCAACGATCTCGGATCAAAGCCGCAAGGACGGACCACGCCTGGCACTGGCCATCACGACCGCAGCGGGCGGCTATCTGGTCATGAACCTTCTGATGGTCCAGACCTCCCTCGTATTGCAGGACCTGTGCAGCTTCGAGATGTCGGCGCGGGCCATCCAGTTGCATGTCCTGGCCATGTTCGCCCCCTCCTTCGTGACCGGGTGGCTCATCGGCAAGTGGGGCCTGAGGGTCGTGATCAGTGCCGGACTGCTTCTTTTGGCGCTTGCCGCCGCCTTCGGCGTGTTCCTTTCGCCAAGCTATGAGGCGGCGCTTGGCGGACTGTTCTTTCTGGGCTTGGGCTGGAACCTGAGTTATGTGGGCGGCAGCGCGCTGCTCGCACAGGCAGCGCCGGAGCGGGAACGACACCGGTGGCAGGGCATTCACGAGACCGTGACCGCTGCCGCCGCGACGGCAGGCGCGTTCCTGCCCGCACCACTTCTGACGCATGCAGGCTGGTCGGCAACGAATGGCCTTGCCCTTGGGCTGTGTGTCGCCGGATTCGTGGCCTGCCAACGCATCTTGCTGCCCCCGGGGCGCTATCGGCGGCTGCATGCCTGAGGCTTATTCATCGACAGACAAGAAGGCCAGCGCAGCGTGTAGCGGCGAGAAACTGGAGGTGCCCAATAACCCGGAGGCCGCGACCGCCTTGCGCCAGATTGCCCCCCGACTCCTGATGAAGTTCGAGATGGACCAGGCTGGCGGCAGCCACAAGGCCCGCGCCGCACGCCGCGTCGTTCGCCTGGGAATCGCGCGGGGGCTGATCATCCCCGGGGTCAGCACAGTGATTGAGAAGACCGGCGGCAACTTCGGCCTCGGTCTGGCACTGGCCTGCCAAGAAGTCGGCGTTCCCCTGGAACTGGCCATGGGCCTTTCTTTCAGTCCAGTCCGGCGGGAGTACCTGCGCTGGCTAGGGGTGAACCTGATTGGCGAGGACGAAATGCGCCAGGGCAAGACGCCCCGCGAGGTGCTGGAGAAACGACTGTCGCAGGCCGGAGCCTCAGGGCGCAGCTACCACTACCCCGACCAGTTCAACAATCACGACTGTGTCGATGCCCACGAACTCTCCACCGGAGCCGAGCTGGTGGCTCAATTGGCTGACCGACCGGAAGTTCAGCGGGTACACCTGGTGGCCTGCGCAGGCACGGGCGCTCACCTCACCGGAATCAGCCGCGCTTTGAGGCAAGCAGGCTATCCACTGGTGGTCACCCTGGTGGAACCAGAGGGCTGCCGTACCCAGGAGGGCGTCTTCGTGGACCATCCGCTCGAGGGAATGTCTGTTGGCGTCAAGCCCCCCCTGCTCGACTGGTCCTTGGTCCATGAGACGGTATCGGTGAGCCCCTCCGACGCACGCGATGCCCAGGCTTGGTTGGCCAGGGAAAGGGGCTATTGGGTGGGCCGGACCGCGTCGGCCTGCCTGGCGGTCGGGCTAAGACTGGCGCAGCGGCTTCCTCCGGGAACTTCAGGCGTGCTGATCGCCTACGACCATGGGGGCTGGTACAGCCCCTGATTGCACTGGCATCCCACTCGAACGCCGCCTTGCCGTCTGAGACAATCCCAACCGTGGATGCCAACGCCCTGATCCAGACCGTCGCGGTCTACGCCCTGCCTGTCCTGTTCGCGATCACGCTGCACGAGGCGGCGCACGGTTATGCGGCGCGCCGCTTCGGTGACATGACCGCCACCGTCATGGGCCGGGTGACGCTCAATCCCCTGGCTCACATCGACCTCATGGGTACGGTGCTGATGCCGCTGTTGCTGTACTTCGCTACCGCCGGCAACTTCCTCTTCGGCTATGCCAAGCCGGTACCCGTGGACTTCGGCCGGCTGCGCCGCCCCAAGCGCGACATGATCTGGGTGGCGCTGGCGGGCCCGGCTGCCAACTTCATTCAGGCTGTCGCCTGGGGCGTGGCCCTGGTTGTTCTGGCGGGCATCGGCGTGCAAGAGCGCTTCTTTCTTGAACTGTGCAAAGCCGGGGTGAGGGTCAACCTGGTGATGTGGGCTTTCAACCTGTTTCCGCTGCCGCCCCTGGATGGCGGCCGTATCCTGGTGGGGTTGCTGCCGCTGCCGGCTGCCCGCGTGCTGGCCCGCATCGAGCCCTGGGGATTTTTCATCGTGCTGGGCCTGGTGATCGCCGGCGTGGTCGGCACCCTCTGGCTCAACCCCCTCATGACCCTGGGCTACGAGGCCCTGGGCCTGCTGCTGTCGCCGCTGGACCATTTTTTCCGCTGATACTTCCTACTTAATCCCACAGCGCGACACTCTCCACGACCTCAGGCTCACCACCTCCGCACCCTCGACACGATCTTTTCCCTCACGGACGACCCGCCCGCCATGACCCGCCCCGCCCCCGACGCCGTGCGCTACCTCACCGGCATCACCACCACTGGCACCCCCCACCTGGGCAACTATGTGGGCGCGATCCGGCCGGCGGTGCAGGCCAGCCGCACCCCCGGCACCCAGAACTTCTACTTCCTGGCCGACTACCACGCGCTCATCAAGTGCGACGACCCGGCCCGCATCCAGCGCTCCACGCTGGAAATTGCCGCCTGCTGGCTGGCCGCCGGCCTGGACCCGGAGCAGGTGTTCTTCTACCGGCAGTCCGATATCCCCGAGATTCCGGAGCTGACCTGGTTTCTCACCTGCGTCTGCGGCAAGGGGCTCCTCAACCGCGCTCATGCCTACAAAGCCTCGGTCGACAAGAACCAGGCAGCTGGCGCTGACCCAGACACCGACGTGACCGCCGGCCTGTTCATGTACCCGGTGCTGATGGCCGCGGACATCATCCTGTTCAACGCGCACAAGGTGCCGGTCGGGCGCGACCAAATCCAACACATCGAGATGGCGCGCGACATGGCTGCCAGCTTCAACCACCTGTACGGGCCGCACTTCACCCTGCCTGAGGCCGCGGTGGATGAGTCCGTGGCCACCTTGCCGGGCTTAGACGGTCGCAAGATGTCCAAAAGCTACGACAACACCATCGGTTTGTTCACGCCTGCGGCCCAGATCCGCAAGCAGATTGCCGGCATCGTGACCGACTCACGCTCACCAGGTGAGCCCAAGGACACCGAGGGATCGGCTTTGTTCCAGATCTACCGGGCCTTCGCCACCCCTGAGGAAACCGAGAGCCTGCGCCGCGCCTACGCCGAAGGCATTGCCTGGGGCGACGCCAAGCAGCTGCTTTTCGAGCGGATCGACCGCGAAATCGCGCCGATGCGCCAGCATTACCAGTCTTTGGTGGATAACCCGGCTGAGCTCGAGCGCATCCTGCGGCGCGGCGCAGAACGGGCCCGGGCAGTCGCCACCCCGTTCATGTCCGAGCTGCGCCAGGCAGTGGGCCTGCGCAATCTGGCAAGCCAATCCAATGCAAAAGGCGCGAACAACGCTGGAAAAGCCGAAAAGGCTGCCCTTCCCACCTTCAAGCAATACCGGGAGGCCGACGGTCTGCACTACTTCAAACTCGTCGAGCCGGGTGGACGGGTTTTGCTGCAAAGCCGCGGCTTCGCCGCCCCCCGAGAGGCCGGCCAGGCGGTGGCTGCACTGCGGGCCGAGGGCGCCGCGGGCCTGGTCAAACTGGCCGGTCAGGTGGAACGACCCCAGTCCGTGTCCGAGAACGAACTGGGGAATGCCCTGTCCCGGCTGATGCAGGCGGATTAAGGCAGCTCTGCTATAAAGTAGGACAAAGACGACCTTTTATTGCGTACGAGAGCACCATGCAGGCCACCAAAACCACTCCCCCCATGAACCTCTACGTCATCGATGACCATCCGCTGATGCGCGAAGCCGTGGTCATGCTGATGCGCCGGCTCCGACCAGGCGCCAACGTGGTGGAGCTCGAACGCATGGGCGGGCTGGACGCCGCGGTCCGACAACACGGCGCGCCCGACCTGATCTGCCTGGACCTGAAGCTGCCCGACACCACCGGTACCTCAGGCGTTCACGAGATCAAGAACCTCTTTCCCAATACGCCCCTGGCGGTGCTGTCCGCCTCGCCTGCGGCCGACTGCGAAGAGCTGTGCGTCGATGCCGGCGCAGACATTTATGTCGAGAAGTCGGCCGGTGCCGGCGAGATCGGCAACGCCCTGCGCGCACTGCTGGCGGCCGACGGCCAGTTCGAAGAGCTGGCACCGACTGATAACAAGTTGTCCAAGCGGCAAAAGCAATTGATCGTCATGCTCGACCGAGGCCTGTCCAACCGCGAGATCGCCGACGAACTGGGCATCTCCGAGCACACGGTGAAAGTGCACCTGTGGCGACTGTTCCGCCGCCTGGGCGTGAAGAGCCGCACCCAGACCATTCACTACGCGCGCGTGCACGGTCTGCTGGGTAGCTGAGCGCGGCAGTTCCGCTCAAAAAAAAACCGGCCCGAGTGGCCGGTTTTTTACGCCTGTGCGCGGGTCACTGCATGGGGGGCGATGCACGAAAGGTGATGCATAAGGGCACTGCCAATCGCAGAGTGAATCACTTCATGAGCTACTGAATGCTGGCCGCCCGAGCCGCCGCCTGCACGGGATCGGTCGGTGTGATGGCGAGGCGAAATACGCTGCCTCGTCCCGGACGCGACGCCAGGCACACCGGATGACCCAGAATGTGGCACAAGCGGGAGACGATGTAGAGCCCTAGGCCAAAGCCGTCCTCGGTGCCCTGATGCAGGTGCACCTTGTAGAACTCGCGGAAGATTTCCTTCTGGTGTACCGGCGCGATCCCCACCCCGGTATCCCAAACCTCCAGCAACGGACCCGTGTCGCCCGGACGCAGCGCCACCAGCACCCCGCCACGCTCGGTGTACTTGACCGCGTTGGACACCAGGTTGCCGGCAATCCGCCGCAACAGCAGTGGGTCGGAGCGCACGCTGGCGCCGGCCAGCGGCCCCGAGTGACGCACCCGAAGCGTCAGGCCCTTGGCTTGGGCCAAGGGCTGGTATTGCAACTCCAGCTCGGCGAGCAATGCATCGAGCGACAGGTCCTCGACCTGCAAGCGGATATGTCCCGAGTCCAGACTCACCAGGTCAAACAGGGAATCGAACAGGGTGTTCACCGCCCGGGTTGACTGGACGATCTTGGGCGCAATATCACGGACCATCTCCGGCTCATTGGCCAGCCAGTCGGCGTAGAGCTGCAGGGCATGCACTGGCTGGCGAATGTCATGCGCGGCGCTGGCCAGAAAGCGGTTCTTAATTTCCACCGCATTCAGCGCAGCCTGCGTCTGGCGGGTCAGGGAGTTGATCAACTGGGTATTGCGAAACTGCAATTCGAAATTGCGCCGGTGGGTCAGGTGCTGGCGCCGGGCGGCCTGCATCAGCACAAACCAGAACAGCAGCAGGAACAGCACCATCCAGTAGCCCACCAGCGGCGCGCCCACGTTCAGGCCCAGGCTCAGCCGCCACAGCACCGCGGCTAGGGCAGCACCAATGAGCGGGTGGACAAACAGGCGTGCGGTGGGCAGGTGCGAGGACAGCACCGTCACCACCATCATGGCCATCACCGACAGGGTGAGCCAAGCGCCAAACTGGTAGGCCTGCGGCATGCGATCAAAAAACAGTAGGGGCGCGAGGCCCCAGGTGAGGCCAGTAGCCGGCCACAACCACTGGTGACGCCTGTGAAAGGCCAGCACCGCCGTTGTCTCGGCCGCCGACATCCTGCGTTCGAACCGCAGAAGCACCGCAGAACGCAGCGCACTCAGGCCCACCGCGACCACGCCCCAGGCCAGCAGGGTGGGGCCGCTGCCGCTGGTCGCCAACAGCGCCAGGTAGATGGGGATCACCAGCCAGGCAGCAAACTGCGACTGGTGAGCCGCACGCATCAGCGTTCGGACCAGTTCGGCTTCGACCCACTCGGACTCGGTGGGCGCAGGGCGGGGTGGGAGCTGGGACGACATGGGAGCGATCGCCGGCGCAAGGACCGGCACGCCCGAGTCTAGCGAATCGAGGGGCCGCGCCGCGTAACTGGCTCGATACGCAACTGCTGCCGGTACTGGGTCACTGTGCGGCGCGCCACCCGAAGGCCTTGGGCCGTGAGGGCTCGGGCCAGAGCCACATCGGACAGCGGCGTCTCGCGTGGCTCGCTGGCAATCAGTGAACGTATCAGGCCGCGCACTGCAGTGGGTGAGCAATGACCACCGCTGTCGGTGGCCAGGCCCCTGGAGAAAAAGAAACGCAGCTCGAACAGGCCACAGGGGGTGGCCATGTACTTCTGGTGCGTGACCCGCGAGACCGTGGACTCGTGCACCCCGACCTCCTGCGCGATCTCGCGCAGGGCCAGAGGCCGCAAGGCCAGTGGCCCCAGGGCGAGGAAGCGGTGCTGGCGCTGCAGGATCGCGCGGGCCACGGCCAGGATGGTGGCAAAGCGCTGTTCCACGTTGCGCAGGGTCCAGCGCGCTTCCTGCAGATGCCGGCCGAACACCACGCCACCCTGCTCGCGGTGGCTGGCGTACCAGTCGGCATAGGTCTGCTGCAGCCGCAAGCGTGGCAGGGCCGCCGGGTTGAGATGGGCCACCCATTGCGACTGGCGGCGACGCACCACGATGTCGGGAATGATGCTCCCAGACGCCACCGCGCCAATGCGTGCGCCAGGCCGGGGGTCGAGCTGCCGGATGCAGTCACAGGCGGCCTGCACCTGGTCCACCGTGTGCCCGAGGCGTCGCGACAAGCCGGCCAGATCGTGAGCGGCTAAGGCGGGCAGGTGCTCACGCACGATGGCCAAGGCCAGGGCACGCAGCTTCGGGGGCTCTCCGACCGGGGCCAGTTGCAAGGCAAGACATTCGCCCAGGCTTCGCGCGCCGACACCCGCTGGCTCGAGGGCCTGCACCCGCGCCAGCGCCAAGGACAGTTCATGCGCTTGCGGTGCTGGCCGCAGCCCGGGCAGCGCTGGGCCCAGTTCGCAAAGGGACATGCGCAGGTAGCCGTCATCGTCCAGGCAATCCACGAGGGCCAACGCCAACAGGCGCTCGCGCTCTGGCAGTCGCAAGAGCCGCAACTGGCCAGCCAGGTGTTCGGCCAGGGTCAGCAGGCAGGGCAGGCGGTGCTGGAGTGCCTCGCCTGGAGCCCCGCCTTCGCCGCCTTCGCGGCCCTCGTCTGGCGAGGCAGGCCAGGTCTCGGCGTCAGCGTCAGCGCCTGCAACGCCGTCGCTGACTCCGCTCAAGCCTGCCTCCGATGCATCGGCGCTCGTGCCTGCAGCGTCCTCGGTGTCCGCTCCGGCGGCAAGGTCGGCGCCCGACCAGCCGTCCTCGGCCCATTCGAGGAAAGGGTTGTCGCAGACGGCCTGCCGCAGCAGCTGCACATAGTCGGTCGTTGGCAGCTGCAGCATGCGCACCGCCTGCTGCAGGCGCGGCGAAAGCGATGTCTGGGCACAAGCAGACTGACGCAGGCCCGCAGCAAGTTGGAAGGAAGGAATCATCTCGGTCACCCCTCGGCTGAGGCTGCAAACGTGCGGCAATGGCCGGCGCGAACAGGCCCCCGAAGGTCTGCCGCAAGCCCCGTGCCGCGTCCATCCTGCTGGCACACGGCGTGAGATCTGAAACCCTCTGTCACATGGCACAGATGGGAGCGCGAGGATTGCGTCACGGCGGGGGCCGGGCTGGCCTGGCATCCATGCACGGACTTGCGGCAAGACTTGCCGTTTGCCCGGCTCGGCGGCGGTTACCGAAGGTTGCAGCCCGTACGCAAGTGCCGGGCTTGCGGCTAGGGTGTGCGGCTTTGTCGCGGGAACCGCAGGCCATGACCCATGCACTGATCGTCGAAGACGACGCCGAAGCCGCCCGGATGGTCGCCGCGGTGACGTCGGGCGAGGGCTTGAGCGCCGCTTGCGCGGGCTCGCTGCTGGACGCACGTCGGCAGCTGTCGCTGCAAGCGCCCGACCTGCTGCTTCTGGACCTGCAACTCCCGGACGGCAATGGGCTGGACTTGCTCGATGATCGCGAGCTGCTGGGGCGGCCAGAGGTGATGGTTATGAGCGCAAGCGCGCAGCTGCCCCCGGTGCTGCGCAACCGGGCCGAGGGTGCGCCGGTCCATCTGGTCAAGCCCTTTAGCCAGGCGCAGCTGCAGGCGGCGCTGGCACACCACCGGAAGGGGCCGCGGGACGCGGTACCGCCCGAGCGATTCGGGCTTCTGGTGGGCGCCAGCGCGCCGATGCAGACGGTCTACCACGAGATCATGCAGGTGGCACCCACCCAGTTCACCGTCCTGATCTCCGGAGAGAGCGGCACAGGCAAGGAGCTGGTGGCGCGCACGCTTCATGCCCGCAGCCCACGGCGCGCACGGCCCTTTGTGGCGGTCAATTGCGGCGCGCTCTCGCCGCACCTGGCTGAGAGCGAGCTGTTCGGTCACGAGCGAGGCAGCTTCACCGGCGCCGATCGGCTGCATCCGGGCGTTTTCGAGCAGGCTGCGGGGGGAACGCTGTTTCTCGACGAGATCACCGAGATGCCACTTCCGATGCAGGTCAAGTTGCTGCGGGTGCTCGAATCGGGCAGCTTCATGCGGGTAGGCGCCACCAGCACCCTCGAGGCCGACGTTCGGGTGGTGGCCGCGAGCAACCGTGACCTGGCGCAGGCGGTGGCCGAGGGCGTGCTGCGCGAAGACCTGTTCTGGCGGCTCGACGTTTTCCCGATCGCGCTGCCACCGCTGCGCCTGCGCAGGGAGGACATCGGTCTGCTCGCAGCCCACCTGCTCGATCAGATCGGCCAGCAGGAGGGCGTGCGCCGTGTGCTCGGGGCCCACGCACTCGGGGCGCTCGTCGACCACGACTGGCCGGGCAATGTGCGTGAATTGCGCAACGTGCTCAAGCGGGCCTGGGTGCTGAGTCAGGGGCCCTGCCTGGCGCCGGACTTGCTCGCCACCTTGCTGCGCCGGATGCCGCCTGCGCAGGGCGGCAGCTGGGATAGGGCCCCCAGGGGTACTCTGGCAACCGGGGCCGCGTCGGCAGTGGCAGCACCGCTCTCAGACGCCGGCACACCAGGAGGCGAACGCGGCCAGACGAACAACTGGCTCTCACTGCCTCTGGGTATCTCCCTGGCGGAGGCCGACCGGCGCCTGGTGGAGGCGACCCTGCGCCACCACGGCCAGCACCGCGAGCAAGCAGCGGCAACCTTGGGCATCAGCCTTAAGACCCTCTACAACCGGCTGCGCAGCTACGGCGCGGCCTGAACCTCCGGGCAACAGAGGCATCGCCGACGAACACGGACACACAGACACACGGGCACACACGCGCACACGCAGGCTCGACGGTGTCCCACAACAGGCGGGTCGGTTGCTGGCGACACTCGGCTGTGAGTCTTCCACTGTCTCTCTTCCTGGCAGCGTTGATGGGGCTGCTGCTGGCAGCCGTCACCAGCGCCCTGCTGATCCGTCACCAGCGTCGGGAAGGCGAGGCGCTGGCGCGGCAGCAAACGTTCCAGGCCACACTCGCGCGCTACGCGGTCTGGGCGGCGGCGCTGCGTAGCGCCCTGGCTGCTGGCGGTGTCACCGCCGAAATGACCGACGATGCCGTGCGCGGCGCGCAAGACGCCTTGCTGCGCCTGCAGGCCCTGCAGCAGCACCACTTCCCGGCGCTCGAACCGGCCATGGCGCGGCTGCGCCAGGCGGATGGGGCCTTGCGGGAATTCCAGACTCACCAGGAAAACCTGCGGTTACACCATGCCGAGGCTTGGCTGGCGTCCGGGCACGAGGCCCGCCTTGGCGATCTGGCGCGTGGTCTGGAGGATGCCGTGGAGGCCCTCGAAATAGCGCTGCGCCAGCCGCGGGTATTCGCCCCTGGCGCCAGTCGATAATCGAGCGGCAACCCCCAGCGAGGCGACATGACGGACACCCCCTCCCCCACCCACACACCCCTTCCCGACCTGCCAGGGTTGCTCGCCACGCAGCGCGCCGCCTGCCGCGCCGAGCCCATGCCCTCCGAGGCCCGTCGCCGGGAGTGGCTGGGGGCGCTGCAGCGTTTCCTGCATGACCACCGGGACGCGCTGTGCGAGGCCATCTCCCGCGACTACGGCCATCGCTCGCGCCACGAGACCCTGCTGACCGAGGTGATGCCCGCGCTCAAGGAAGTCGAGCACGCACTCTCACACCTACGCGCCTGGATGAAGCCGCGTCGGCGTGGGGTGGACCGCATCGCCTTCGGCCTGGCGCGCAACGAGGTGATCCCGCAACCGCTGGGCGTGGTCGGCGTCATCGTGCCCTGGAATTTTCCGGTCAACCTCAGCTTCGGGCCGCTGGCAGTCATCCTCGCTGCGGGCAACCGGGCGATGGTCAAGATGAGCGAGAACTCGCGCGCCCTGGCGGCCCTGCTGGTGAAGGAAATGCCCGCCTACCTGCCCACTGATGTCCTGGCCTTTGTCGACGAAACCGGCGGGGTCGGCCCGGCCTTCTCCCAGCTGCCCTTCAACCACCTGCTGTTCACGGGATCGGCCCCTACTGGGCGGGCGGTCATGGCTTCGGCCGCGCGCAACCTGTGCCCGGTGACGCTGGAGCTCGGCGGCCGCTCGCCGGCGCTGGTGTGCCCAGACTTCGACCTGCGGCTGGCGGCCGAACGCATTCTCTACACCAAATGCCTGAACGCGGGACAGATCTGCACCACCGTCGACCATGTCTTCGTGCCACGTCACCGGGTGCAGGACTTCGTCGCGATGGCGCGCGAGATCGTGCCCGCCCGCTACGCCTCGCTCGAAAGCCGTGACTACACCTCCATCATCTCGCCGACCGCCTGGCGCCGTCTGGTCGACGCCCTCGACGAGGCCCAGGCCCGCGGTGCCACTGTCATCCCGCTGTTACCCGGGGCGGCGCGCGACGAAGCCGGCCACCGGCTGGCGCCCCATGTGGTGGTGGACGCCCCTGCCGACTGCGCGCTGATGCAGCGGGAGATCTTCGGGCCCATCCTGCCGGTGATCGGCTACGACACGGTCGACACAGTGGTGGACACCATCAACGCCAGCCCGCACCCGCTGGCCTTCTACCCCTTCACCCATGACCAGCCCTTGCTGCAGTCGCTGCTCGAGCGGGTGATGTCGGGTGGGGTGAGCGTGAACGACGCGCTGTTCCACGTCGCCCAGTCCGAGCTGCCTTTCGGCGGTGTCGGCGAGTCGGGCATGGGCCACTACCATGGCCCCGAGGGCTTCGCGACCTTCTCCAAGCTGCGGCCGGTATTCCACCAGGCGCGCTGGGCGACCACCGGGCTGCTGGCGCCCCCCTACGGCCGGCGAGTCGAGCAGCTGATCGAATTCATCATGCCCCGGCGCAAGCGAACTTAAGTTCTAGCAGGCATTCGCCTACAGAGCCTTAGGGCAAGGCCCACACCATCGCAAGCTGCTGTCGATGCTGGCGGCGGCGGGGCATTGGTGGGTGCCGTGAGAGAGGGGATCACTACCCATACCGGGTGACTCCCAGGGCTTCTGCGACGATGCGAAAATTCGGGCATGAACGCAAACCGCACCTCCTCCCGCCTCCTCGCCTCCAACCCACGCACCGGCCGCCGCCTGATGCTGGCTGGGGGTCTGGCTCTGGGCTTTGGCCTGGGCCTGTCTGCCAACTCGGCCCTGGCCCAGTCTGCGGCCAGCTATCCCAACAAGCCAATCCGCCTGGTGGTGCCCTTCACGCCCGGTGGCACCACCGACATCCTGGCGCGGACGATTGGCCAAAAACTCACCGAGGCCTGGGGCCAGCCGGTGGTGATCGACAACGTGCCGGGCGCCGGCGGCTCCATCGGCTCGGAAAGAGTCGCCAAAGCTACACCCGACGGCTACACCCTGATGATGGGCCATATCGGCACCCTGGCCGTCACTCCGTCCATCTACACCAAGCTACCCTATGACGCGGAGAAGTCCTTCGCGCCGGTGGCCTGGGTGGCCAACGTGCCCAACGTGCTGGCCGTCCATCCTTCCGTGCCGGCCAAGAACCTCCAAGAGTTCGTCGCCTATGCCCGCGCCAACCCGGGCAAGGTGAACTACGGCTCGGGCGGTAACGGCAGCGCCGCGCACATTGCCACCGAGTACTTCAAGCTCGCCAGCAGCACTTTCATGGTCCACGTGCCCTACCGCGGCACCGCCCCGGCGGTGAACGACGCCGTCGCTGGCCAGATCCAGCTCTTGTTCACGGGCGCGCCGGCGGTGCTGCCCATGGTGCGTTCGGGCAAGCTCAAAGCCTTGGCTGTTTCCAGCTCCAAGCGCCTGGAGAGCGCCCCCGATCTGCCCACAGTGGCCGAGGCTGATGCCAAGATGTTCAAGGGCTTCGAGGCCGACCAGTGGTACGGCGTGGTGGCGCCTGCCGGCACGCCGGCCGACATCGTGGCCAAGCTCAATGCCACCATCAACGCCTCGCTGTCCTCGCCCGAGATGTCGGCGCGTCTGCGCACCGAGGGCGCCATCGCCATGCCCAGCACGCCGGAGGCGTTCGGCAAGCAGATCTCCACCGAGCTGGCGCGCTGGAAGCCGGTGGTGAGCCGCGCGGGCATCAAGCCCGAATAAGGGCCACGCGGGTGCTGCCCGTGGCAATATCTGGCAACCGAGCTGGCAACCAGGAGGCTCCATGAGCGCCATGCATCCCCTGATAGACCCCACTGCGCTGCAGGCAGCCGCTGCGCGCGTGCGCATCGTCGACTGCAGCCACGACTTGGTCCAGCCCGCGCTGGGCCAGCAGCAGTTCGAGCA
>JAURKV010000236.1 GCA_030831585.1 Ramlibacter sp.
CAAGGCCAGCCCTGGGTGGCCCATGCCAAGGCCTACTTGATGCTGCACAAACCGGCTGGCACCGAGTGCTCCAAAAAGCCTTCGACCTGGCCCAGCATCTACACCCTCTTGCCCGCCCCGCTGCGCCAGCGCCCGGTCAAGGGCGGGCAGCCTGGGGTGCAGCCGGTGGGAAGGCTCGACCAGGACACCACCGGCCTTCTGCTGCTGTCGGACGACGGTGCCTTCTTGCACCGAATGACCTCGCCCAAGCACCATGTGCCCAAGGTCTACGAGGTGACGACCAAGCACCCGATTGACTCCCGCCAGGTGGCACGCCTGCTCGAGGGGGTGGTGCTGGAAGACGACCCCCTGCCCGTGCGCGCCGCCGCCTGTGAGGCAACGGGTGAGTGCACGCTGCGCCTGACCCTCACCGAGGGCAAGTACCACCAGGTCAAGCGCATGCTGGCTGCCGTGGGTAACCGGGTCGAGGGGTTGCACCGCTCGCGCATTGGGGGCTTGTCGCTCCCAGGTGATCTGGCGCCGGGGCAGTGGCGCTGGCTTGATGCGGCTGAGTTGGAGTTATTGCGGAGTTGAGGTTCAGTCCCCTACCGGCAGTCGCGTGTGAGGACTGGCAGATTTGATCTTGATGCGGTGCAATAGTTGCACTACTATTCGGCCATGCCGGTTCTTCACAAATTTGCCGCATCCCGGCTGGTGTGTGTACGCCGGCGATCACCTCTTGCCGCATGTTCACGTTCAACTCAGCGATGGCCGTGAATGCACCGTGAAGTTGGTGAGCCTGCGGATTGTGGGGCGGGTCAAGGCCCGCGAACTTTCGCAAGAGCTTCAGTGGATCGAGTGGAACGAGGCCGAGTTGCGGTTGCATTGGGGGAGGTTGAACCCATGAGCGAATTTTTCCATCCCAAGTTGTTGGTGGTTGAGCCTTCAACGCCCTATCGGCTTCACACCCAATGGAGCACCGGCGAGACGCTGGAGGTGGATGTGGAGCCCGTGCTTCGCTCGACACCGGCGTTAGAGCGGCTGCTCGTGCCGAAGGTGTTCGCCAAGGCGCATCTGGCTGAGTGGGGGCACGGTGTCGAGTGGTTCGACGCCGAGTTGGGGGCGGACAACGTGTACGCGTGGGCCAAGGAGCAGGCGGGGGAGGTGAGCCACCAGATGTTCAATGGCTGGATGCACCGCAATGCCCTGTCGATCAACACCGCGGCGGAGGCGCTGGGCATCAGCCGCCGGATGGTGATCTATTACCGGACGGCACATAAATCCATCCCGCGCGCGATCTGGTTGGCTTGCCTGGGGTGGGAGGCCACTCGGCCCCCGCCCAAAACGCTGCCCAGGGCCTTGCCAACGGCGAGAGAGTACGCGCGTGTGCATGCTTGATGGGGGTGGGCAGGCCGGGGTTTGGGTGGGCTTGGGTCAGGCGAGGGGGCTACACTCAATGCGTTGTCTCTGAGGTCTTTTTGTGAATCCTCTTCTGCGCAAGCTCGCCGTGGCCCTTGCGGCCTTTGTGGTCCTGACCTGCGGGGTGGCCGCCCAGGCGCAAGCCCTCAAGTCCCCCATCTTCGTCCTCAATTCCCTGGACGCCTCGGTCTCCGTCATTGACCCGGCAAGCTGGAAGGAGACCAAGCGCATTCCCACCAGCAAGGAGCCGCATCACCTGTACCTCACGCCAGACGAAAAGTCGGTGATCGTGGCCAATGCGCTGTCTGATTCGCTCACTTTCATTGATCCGCGATCTGGCGAAATCCTCAAGCCGTTCCACACTCCCTGAACGGCTGCCGCACGGGGATACCGGCCTTGGCGATTGCCACCTTTGCTTCTGCAGGGGTTTGCTCGGTGAAATGGAACATGCTTGCGGCCGCCACCGCCGATGCACCCGCCTGCTTCACAGCATCGACCATATGTTGGTAGGTGCCTGCCCCGCCCGAGGCGATGACCGGGATGTTTACCGCTTTCACCACGGTCTCGATCAATGACAAATCGTAGCCCGTCAATGTGCCGTCCCGCTCAATGGACGTTACGAGGATCTCGCCAGCCCCTCTATCTTCGAGCTCCCGAGCCCAGCTGACCACCTCACGCCCGGTGGGCTGCTTTCCGGCATGGCTGAAACAGGCCCAGCTGCCGTCCTGCGGTCGCACGTCGATGCTGGCGACCACGCACTGCGAGCCGTGGCGGCTGGCGATTTCGTTGACCAGTCCGGGGCATGCATAGGCCGCGGTGTTGATGGCCACCTTATCGGCGCCCGCGCGCAATAGGCGCTGCACCTGGTCGATTCGGGTGATGCCGCCGCCCACGGTGAGAGGCACGAAGCAGTCCTGCCCGAATTCCTCAATGGACTCGAAATCCGGATCGTCTTCCCCCAGATGCGCCACGATGTCAAACAGCACAAGCTCGTCCACTTCTCGCTGGTTGTAGACCTTGACTGCGGGCAGCACAGGCCCGACCCGCCGCCAGCTGTCAAAGCCGATACCCTTGACGAGGCCGAACTGCTTCCACAGGAGCGTGGGGATGACCCGCACCTTCAGCATGCAGGTCCTTGGATGAAGTTCCTCAGCAGGCGGAAGCCCGCGCGAGAGCTCTTTTCCGGGTGGAACTGCGTTCCCCACACCCGGCCACGTCGTACCGCGGCGCAGACCGGCACGCCATAGTCGGTGGTCGCGAGTACGTCGGTAAGCTCTTGCGGGGCAAATGCGTAGCTGTGGACGAAATAGAAGTCGCTTCCGTCGGGGATGCCCGAGAACAGCCTGTCGTCGGCGTCCGTCCCGATCCGGGTGATTCCGTTCCATCCCACGTGCGGCACTCGCTGATCGCAGCCGAAGCTGCGCAGGTGCCGAACCTGTCCCGGAATGAACCCCAGACCTGGCGTGCTCTCGCCCTCGGTTGCACCTTCGGTACTGCTGTCGGCCAGCAGTTGCATGCCTACGCAGACGCCGAGCAAGGGTCTGCTGTAGCCCTGAACCTCGTCTTGCAAGGCATCTTTCCAGCCGCCCGCCTCCAGCAAACGCGCACAGTCGGCGAAGTTACCCACGCCGGGCAGTATCAGGCAGTCATTGTCGTGCAGGTCTGCGGCGCGATCCACCAGCACGGGGGACACGCGCAGTTCCTCTAGCGCGCGGACCACCGAGCCCAGATTGCCCACACCGTAGTCGATGACCCCGACTCTCACGCTGCCCTACTCACGGGTTGTCGTAGTTGAGTTTGCTCAGGTTCCCGTCGCGGTCCTTGAGCAATTCGCCCTTGGCGTCCCTTCTGAAGATCTTCTTGTTGGTGAACTGGTCGCAGATGCGGATGAACTCCTGCTCGGTCAGGTCCAGAGGCCTGAGAATTTCCTTCAGCGGCTTGCCTAGGTATTCCCAGGGGAACCGGCCGTCCAGACGCTTCACCGCGTCGAGACCATCCTGGCGCGTCAGACGTTCCCGGCGGATATGCAGGCAGGCAAGGTCGGTCGCCCTGCCGAAACCAAACTTGAGGAACTTGAAGTAATCGTGGATACCGGTCTGGTGGTTGTCTAGGTTCTCGTAGTTAACCATCGATCCCTCAACGACCTTGTGGTAGGTCTGGAAGCCGTTGGCTTGCGAGATGAGCGTATTGGCAAGCCCGTCCCAAGGAATGTAGTGACCCAGGAACAGGCCGGTCACGCCGACTCGCTGCAGGTCCTCGTCACTCGGGTAGGTGTAAGGGATCAGATGCTTGGCCTCGATGCCCTCCTGCCCTATGAGGTCCGCCACCCGCATGCCGAGCAGGCCGCCGAACTCCTCTAGCCAACGGCGGTTCAGGACGTTGTTCTCGGCTGCGGCGGCCGGTCCACCGTATTCGTTCTGCGAGTTCTCGCCCCAGACGATCAAAGGCACGTTGAACTGCACCGCGGCCCTGACCGGGATGGTGAAGATGCCTACGTGCTCGGGCCACGAGATATCCCCGACCTGCGTGAGGCCTACCCGGTTGAGACGGGCGCGAACCAGCGGGTTAGGTGAGAACTCCATGTAGTCCACACCCAGACGCTTGAGATTCTCAATGTTCGCCCGGCCCAGTGGCGTCAGGTCGCAGGTCGAGGAGGTGACGCACAGCGGGTTCAAGCCCAGCTGGAGCATGCGCACCACTTGGTACGTGCTGTCCTTGCCGCCGCTGACCGGGACGATACAGTCCCAGTGGCTGCCATCGGGGCGCCGGTACTTGTCCAGGACCTTGAGCAATTCTTGGTAGCGTGCGTCCCAGTCCACCGCCTTTCGGTTTTCATAACTACGGCAGGCATTGCAGATGCCCTGCGCGTCCAGAAATAGGTCCGGCTTGGTATCCGGCATCACGCATCGTTTGCAGTAGGTCAGCATGTTCGTTCCTTGCTCAAGTTTTATCGCTTTTCCATCAGGAACCAGGTGATATCGTCCTGCGGGAAGCTGGGGTCTCTGCGGTATGCGAAACCGTAATCTAGGAGTTGCATCTGGGGATGGCGGTCCATGATTTCGCCGGCGAAGTCGCGCTTGAACAGACGGTCGGTGTGACCGCGGTACGGGATGGCCACCGGGGAAGGGTTGTAGTACTCGGCGACCAGCAGGTAGCGCTGGGTGCTGCTGACCAGCTTGTCGTAAACCTGCGGAAGCACTTCTGGTTTGATGTGAATCAGCACCCCTTTGATCAGGGCCAGGTCCCAATGGCGCTCCGGCGAGAAGTCCAGGATGGACAGGTTGTGCACCTGGGAAGGGGGGACCAGTCGACCGAGTTGTTCCGCGGCCGCTGAGTTGATTTCGATGGCATGGGAGTCCAGCCCAGGGTGTAGAAGCTGCAAGGCCTTCAGGTTCATACCTATGTTTGCGCCGAACTCGATGCAACTGCGGATCCCGCGCGCCTGCCTCAGTGCCTTGCCAAAGAAGTCGAGGTTGGCGGCCAAAAGGGCGTCACCCTGATTGCGTTCGATGTACGCTGTGCCGAACTCTCCGGCCCAGAAGGCTTCCTGGTCAGTCTTGAATGCCATGGTCTTTACCCTCTCGATGAAGTCCGTTGAAAATCAGATTGGCTTGTTCCCAGTCTTCCGCCGTGTCGATGTCCTGGACCCGGTGGCGCGGGAGGGGAACTGGCGCGGAGTCCTGGCCGAACAGCGGCTTGGCGGCCAGCCAGGCCCGGGCCTTGCCCCAATAGAATTGTCCAGCATCGTGCCAGGCCTCTTCTAGGTCCTGGGAGCGCGTCGCGTAGTGCTCCGGGTCGAACATCTCAACCCTCTGGCCCGCCGTGATGCGGATCGCCCGCTGGATGGGGAACGCGTAGGTCGTTACGGAAAAGGCGTAGTCGGCCCCCGATGTCCGAAGGACCTCGAGGCCACGCCGCAAGTCGCTGGCCCGCAGGAAGGGGGCCGTCGCGTAAATGCAGCAGACCTCACTCGCCTCTTCCCCGTGCTCGTTCTGCCAGGCCACGGCGTGTGCGATGACCGGGACTGTGCCGGTTTGGTCGTCTGACAGCACTGCCGGACGAAGGAAAGGGACCTCGGCACCATGGCTGCGTGCCACGCCCGCGATTTCACCATCATCCGTGCTGACGATGATCCGGTCGAAGCAGCCACTCCGCTGGGCCGCCTGAATCGACCACGCGATCATCGCTTGGCCGCCGAACAGTTTGATGTTCTTTCGGGGGATGCGCTTGCTGCCGCCGCGTGCCGGTATGACGGCCAGCCTCATGCCACGAGCGCCTCATCTATGCCGGCGACCACCCGCTCCTGCCGCCCGTTAGCCAGGCCTTGGTATGGGGGCAGGCTCATCGCTCTAGAGGCGCGGCTCCCGGCTTGGGTGAAGTTGCTCGCCGTGAAGCCTGCGGCCTCGTCGTGGGTCTGGGTGTGGGCCGGGACGTCGTGCGGGTTGACACCGATGCCCCGCCGGATAGCCGAGGTGGCGTTGTTGACCGCGAGGGCAGTCCGAGCGCCCATGTGAGCAGCCAGTTCCACCCGCAAACGGTGCAGGAACGGGGCCAGGGGCAGGTAGTCCGACAGCAACGCCGGCACCACGGCGTCGATGTTGGCCCGGGTGATTTCTTGACGTCCGTAGGGAATCATGTGTCAGATTCTTCCTATTTTTCCTGATTTTCCTCGATCCATTTCCGGAGGTCCTCCGGGGTCATCGACTCGGTGCTGTTATCGAGCGTTCAGCAGAACGGTGAGAACCTCCCTGCCGTGCCTGATTCGCCCCGAGGCCTCGAATGATCCCGGATCATGGAGAGCATCTTAAAGTAGGCCGGATATTCGCTTGCGATCGTCAGGGCGCCGTGGACCTGGACGAAGGTGAGGAGGTTGATCACCCATCCTATCGAGTCCATTACGTCCCCGCGGCGCACCACCGCAAAGCGCGTGTGGAGGGAGTGGCGCTGGCTCGAGCCCG
>JAURKV010000237.1 GCA_030831585.1 Ramlibacter sp.
ATTTGGTGGATCAGGCGTCGCATGGTGTCGTCTTTCCCTGGGTCTTCACTTGCACAGATTGATCGCGTCGGACTGGACCATCCGCAGCGCCGCACCCTGGTTAACCGCGACCTTGGCGCCGCTGCGGGCATCGACCACTTCGGCACGGATGTTCCATTCGGTGTCGGCACACAGCGAGTTGTCGGCCAGCTTCCCGGCCTCTCCCGGGGTGGGCATTTGCACACCCGGCATCGACACCGTGCCTGAGCGGATGCAGGCGGCGTCACTCGCGGTACCCGGGTTGAGCTCACTGTTCTTGACGATACGGACCCGGTAGCAAGTCGGCGCTGGCGTGATGCGCACCGTGTAGCTGACGCTGCCAGTGTTCACCACGATGGGCGCGGAGGCGGCCAGGGTGGGGTTGCGCGCGAAGGTGTCGGAGCTGATGGTCTGCTCAATGGCCACCTGCGCAGCCGCCTCGCCCTCGCTGCGCGCCTGCATATTGCCGACGATGCGCAAATTGGTGGTGGACCCTAGGAAGGCGTTGATCGCCAGCAGCGCCAGCAGCACCAGGAAGACCAGCACCACCACGAGGCTGGCACCACCCTCGCGGCGATGCAGTGAATTTTTGCGCGGCGTCATGGCGTCTCCCGCACGCCGGCCACCGACTGCAGGCGAACGGTGGTGGTGCCCACGCGCCGCTTGAACGCATCACTGGACGCCGGCACGAGATAGGGGGTGCTACCTTGCAGCCCCAGGTTGTACGAGCGGGTATCCAAATAGCCGGGGGTGGCCTCGGTGCTGCGCGAAAGCACGGTGAGTCGGGCTGCCACCACATTGCCCCAGCCGGCCAGGGCCGTCGCCTGGGACTCCGCTAGCCCCGAGGCGCCCGCCAGGCCAAGCCATTGATCGGGAACGCCGTCGCCGCTGGTGTCAAAGCCGTAGTCGAAGGCCACCTGTTCGATGCCCTCGGCCAGGGGCACTGACACCATGCCACTGTCTCGAAGCTCCAGCCGCTTGAGGGTGGGAATGCCGTCTCCCGTGCCTGCGCACTCGCTGCAGCGTGCCAGGTAATAGATGCGCACGAGGAAACGGCGGACCAGATTGGGGTTGCCAAGGCGATCGCGCAGGACCAGTCCCGTGCCGCTGGCGGTGGCCATGAAGGGCGCGACGTCGTCCATAAAGTGGGAGGCCTGCAACACCAGTGCCCCCACTGGCGCGGCGCTGGCGGCGAGGGGGGTGGTGTCGAGCCGGCGCAGCACCATCACCGGGGTCCCGGTCTTCCAGTCTGCGGGGAGACAGCCCAATGCGGCGGCCTCGCTGGCGGTGTAGCCCCGCAGCGGCAGGGGCAGCGTGGTCGGGCTGCCGGCGGCATGTGTGGCGTTGAGGGTGGCGGCCAGCACGCCGGCCGCGGCGCAGGGCGAGTCGCTGTCGGCGAAACCACTGGCCGCCGCGGTGCCGAAATAGCCGGCCATGGACAGGTCCTCGGCCAGCAGGTCGAGGGCGTGGCGGGCATTCTCGATATGCCGCATCGACTTTTCGAGTTCGGCCGCCGATCGGCTGGCGTTGGCGAACATCAGTGCCATCCCGGCCACCACCATCATGCCCACCGCCAGGCCCACCATCAGCTCGACGAGGCTCACGCCGGCTTGCCGCCAGGGCGTGTGGCGACCTAGGCCCGGGCGCCTCACAACAGGCTCCCGATACGCACCACGGTGCTCACCCCGCGGCGCAGACTGGGGTCCGGAAAAGCGGTCGCGTCGTCACTTCCGCAGGTCAGTGGCGTGGCGGCGGTGCGCTGCACACCCTGCCAGACCAGGGACACCAGCAGTTCTCCCGCGTTGCCCGTGGCGCTGATGCAGCCGCGCACCCGCGCCAGTTCAGCCCCGGGCTGGCCCATCGCCTGGCGAACCAGGGCGTGCCACTCGCACACGTCGGTGTTGGCCAGGTCGAAGGCGCCTGCGGCGAAACCCGGCACCGCGCCGGCAGCGGGGGCTGGCGGCACCGTGCAGGTTGCGTCGACCCCGACCGCGTTGCGCAGGTAGTAGTCCTTGACCGCGCCCGTCCGGTTCAGGGTGATGCGCTCGGCCATGTCTTGCACCAGGGCCATGCCCTGGGCCCGCTGGTAGCCCTCGAGGCTGCTGATCGCGGTACGCGCCTGCAGGCCGATGAAGCCCAGCACGCCGAAGGCCACCACCAGCAGGGCCACCAGGGCCTCGACCAAGGCCGCGCCGCGCTGCCGCTGCGGCGATGGCGGGTGCATTGGAGGCGGGCAGCGTGTCGTCATGGGCTGCAGGCCATAGACAGGCTCTTGGGTCGGCCCGAAGGATCCAGGACGATGCAGCGCTGGCTGCCGCGGCCATCGCTCAATCCAAACTTGACCGGGCTGTCAGCACTCACCATGCCGCGGGCGTCAAAGCTCACGGCCGTTGGCGCGGTGAGCACCTGGAGCGAGCCCCCCATCGGGTTGCGCTGGACCAGCAGGTCGCCATTGGCGGCGGTCAGGCGCCAGCCACTGCGCCAGTCGCTGCCGCTGGCGGGCAGCAGTTGCACCCCACCGACCCGCTTGAGCGATTCACTGCGTGCCAGGGTGAGGTCACTCATGAGGTCGTAGCTGGCAGACCGCAGCCGCTGGCGGGCGACAAACTGGTCCATGGCGGGCGCGACCAAGCCCAGCACCAGGGCAGACAGCGCCATCACCACCATCAGCTCGAGCAGGGTGAAGCCCCGCTGGGTCTGGCCGGTGGGCGCAGCGGCGCGGGGCCTGGGCTGCGCCCGCAGGCGGGGCTGGAGCGTTGCTGGGGCTGGCATAGGAAGTTGCCGCGCGGTGGGTCGAGATTCACCAACAGCCGATGGGCTGCCGCACGTTCGCCTCGTTGAGGGTCAGTGTGCCGCAGCTGTCCTGGGCCTGGGTGCCCAGCGGGGTGGCGACCACTGTAAAGCTTGGTACATCGCCAGTGCCGACGCTGAGTTCGATCTGGTAGTAAGCGGTGACCGAGGGCGTCAGGGTAGCCCGGGTGTCGGCCAGGCTGGCGGCATAGGCCCGCGAATCCAGCAGGATTTGCTGCTGCCGCGCCGCAACATCCATCAGGGCTTGCTGGGCCTCCGCCCGGCGGGACTTGCGCAGGTGGCTGCTGTAGGAGGGGTAAGCAACCGCAGCCAGAATGCCAATGATGGCCACCACGATCATCAGCTCGATCAGGGTGAACCCATTTGGACGCCGCGCGGCGCGGGGGTACGTGGGTGGGGGCATCGATTACATCCTTGAGGCTAGGGCCGGTACTGCTCTACCTTGGAATGTAGCTGATTTGAATTAATAAGAGTCAAATTTCCGATCTTTTGGTGTTGCATCCGGAAACATCTCTAGGGTCTGTGGCCCGATCTCTGGCGGGTCCGGGCGGACCTCAGCGGGCCGCAGATCCCCGGCAGGGACCAGCTTGCCTACCCGCACCCCCAGCAGGCGCAGCCGGCGATCGAGGTCGACTCGCTTGAGGCTCTGGCCGGCAGCCTGGCGGATCAATCGGGGGTCGTCGGTGTAGCGGTCTAGGGTCAGGTCGCGGGTGGTGGTACGAAAGTCGTCGTAGCGCAGCTTGATGCCGATGGTGCGGCCCACATAGCCCTTGCGCCGCAGGTCGGCCGCTACCCGCTCGCACAAGTCGGTGAAGACGGCGCCGAGCGCCTCCCGGTCGCGGACGGCATGCAGGTCGCGCTCGAATGTGGTCTCCCGGCTCATGGAGACCGGCTCGCTCTCGGTCACCACCGGCCGCTCGTCGCGCCCCCAGGCGGCGTCGTGCAGCCAGCCGCCGTAGCTGCGTCCGAAATGCTCGACCAGCCATTCGCGGCTTTGCCCGGCGATGTCGCCAACGGTGCGCAGGCCGAACTTCTCCAGCTTGGCGTCGGCCTTGGGGCCTACACCGTTGATCTTGCGCGCCGGCAGCGGCCAGATCAGCGTCTGCAGGTCCGCCTCGTGGACGATGGAGATGCCATTGGGCTTGTTGAACTCGCTGGCCATCTTGGCGATCAGCTTGTTGGGGGCAACGCCGATGGAGCAGGTCAGGCCGGTGCGCTCGTGGATGCATTTCTGAATCAGGCGTGCGAGCACCCGGCCGCCCTCCCGCTGGCCGCCGGGGACCTCGGTGAAGTCGATGTAGACCTCGTCGATGCCGCGGTCCTCCATCACCGGCGCGATCTCCCGGATGGTCTCCTTGAAGGCCCGCGAAAGCCGGCGCACTTCGTCAAAGTCGACCGGCAGCACGATGGCCTCGGGGCACAGGCGTGCCGCCTTCATCATGCCCATGGCCGACCCCACGCCAAACTGGCGCGCGGCATAGGTGGCGGTGGTGATGACGCCGCGGCCCACATAGTCCTTCAGTCGCGGGAAGGCGGCCACCGGGATTTCGTGCGCAGGCAGGCCGGGATGGCTGGCGTGCAGCAGGTCGTCGGCCTTGCGGCGGCCGCCGCCGATGATCATCGGCAGGCCCTTGAGTTGCGGGTACCGCAGCAACTCGACGGACGCGAAGAAAGCGTCCATGTCGAGGTGGGCTATTCGGCGCATATTCGGCGCAAACCGGGCGGGCGGCTCATGCAGCCGATTGTCGCGCCGCTGCTGCGCCATCGGCTACGATTCGAAAGCGGCGGCTCGGCTACCCGAAAAAGGCTGTTCGGACTGGCGCCGCACCAGCCACGAAGACAACGAAACTGGAGACAAGCATGCACCTCACCTTTTTCTCCCTTACCCGTCGCCGCCTCGGTCTTTTGGCGGCCGGCTCACTGGCCGGACTGCTGGCAGCGCTCTTGGCTGCGCCTGCCGCCGCCCAGTCCCAAAGCGGCACCATCCGCTTCATCTTGCCCAATGCCACCGGCTCGGGCGTGGACGCCATTACACGCGCCGCCCAGCCGGCGCTGGCCAAGGCGCTGGGTGCCAACGTGGTGGTGGAAAACCAGGCTGGCGCCGGTGGCGTGGTGGGCCTGCAGGCGCTCACCAAGGCCGCACCTGACGGCAACACCCTGGCCATCGTTTCCAACAACGTGGTCATTTTCCCTAGCGTTCTCAAGTCGCTCCCATTCGATATGCCGGGCGACTTCACCCCCATCGCCCTGATTGGCAGCACGCCGCTGGTGCTGGTGGTCAATCCAGCCAAGGTACCGGCGACCAATGCGCGCGAGTTTCTCGCCCTGCTCAAGGCCAAGCCCGACCAACTGAACTTTGGCTCCGGCGGCGCGGGCACCATCTTGCACCTGGCCGCCGAAATGGTGCTCGACGCCTCCGGCACCAGCGCCCGCCACATCCCCTACAAGGGCGTGGGTCCGATGGTGACCGACCTGCTGGGCGGCCAGATCGAGTTCGGCACCGCCGCCCTGCCCAGCGTGCAGCAGCACATCAAGTCGGGTGCCTTGCGCGCGATCGGCATGCTGTCGCCTCAGCGCACCGCGGCCGCTCCTGAGATCCCGACCCTGGCCGAACCGGGCCTGACCAACTTCTCTGCCGACGCCTGGTTTGCCATGCTCGGCCCCAAGGGCATGAGTCCGGCGCTGGTCAAGCGCACCCAGGAAGCTGTGGTCGCCGCATTCAACGACCCGGTGGTCAAGGACACAATGGCCAAGCAGGGCAACACCATCAATGTGAGCACCCCCGAGCAGGCGCAGGTGGCCTTCCGCAGCGAGTTGGTGCGCTTTGGCAACCTGGTGAAGAAGGTGGGCCTGGAGCCTCAGTGAGCGGACCCGTACTCACGTCAAAAAGCCCCGCAGTGCGGGGCTTTTCCTTGGGCGTACTGAATGCCAGCCTGCGCGCAGGGGTCCGGCCAGCGGCCAGGCGCGCTCAGACCGGGAAGGTCCCGGGAAGCAGAACGTCCCTGTCGACCTTGCGCACATCTTTGCGGCCGCAGAAGGCCATGGTCAGGTCCAGCTCTTTGTGGATGATTTCCAGCGCCCGGGTCACGCCTGCCTCGCCCATCGCGCCCAGGCCGTAGAGGAAGGCGCGCCCGATATAGGCGCCCTTGGCGCCCAGGGCTAGCGCCTTGAGTACGTCCTGACCGGATCGGATGCCGCCGTCCATATGCACCTCAATCTTGTCGCCCACCGCATTCACGATGGCCGGCAGCG
>JAURKV010000238.1 GCA_030831585.1 Ramlibacter sp.
CGGTGCCAGCGACAAACTCCGCCACCACCGCGCCGATTAAAGACTGCCCGCTGGAGATGCGCAGGCCGCCAAAGGAGTAGGGCAGGGCGCTGGGAATGCGCAGGCGAAGCAGTGTCTGCATCCGGGTGGCGCGATTGAGCTTGAAGTAGCTTTGCAGGTCGGGGTCGACGCTTCGCAAGCCCAGCGTGGTGTTGGAGATGATCGGGAACAGGGCCACCAGCGCCGCGCAGGCCACCATGGCCCCTGTGGGATTACGCACCCAGATGATGATCAAAGGGGCCACGGCCACGATGGGCGTGACCTGCAACAAGATGGCGTAGGGAAAGAAAGCGGTCTCGATGACACGGCTTTGCACGAATAAGAACGAGATCAGCACCCCTATCACCGTGGCTAGCAAAAAGGCCAGCAGGGTGATCTTGACCGTCACCCACAGGGCCAGGCCCAGCTGCTGCCAGTTGGCCAGCAAGGTCTTGACAGTGAGCCCAGGCGAGGGCACCACATAGGGCGGCAGGGCCATGCCTGTGACGATGGCCTGCCAGCCAGCAATCAGTACGATGGCCACGATGATCGGGTAGATGAACCGGGCGGACGATCGGCCGGCCGGGGTGGTGGCGGGGCGGTTGCTCATAGGGCCTTCATTGCGTGGCGGTGCTGGCTTGGCTGGCGCGATGCAGGCTGTCCTGCAGGCGTTTGGCATAGCGGGAAAACTCTGGCGTGACCATGAACTCGGTGCTGCGCGGGTAGGGCTCTTCGATCGGGATTTCGTCGACGATGCGCCCTGGCCGTGCGGCCATCATCACCACGCGGGAGGAGAGAAACACCGCCTCGTGGATGGAGTGGGTGACGAAAATCACCGTGATTTTTCTTGCGCGCCAGATCTCAAGCAGCTCGGCGTCGAGCTTGTGCCGGGTGATCTCGTCGAGCGCGCCAAAGGGCTCGTCCATCAGCAGCACGCTGGGGTTGGTCACAAAGGCCCGGGCGATCGACACCCGCATCTGCATGCCGCCCGACAGCGCGTTGGGCAGGTGCTCACCGAACTGGTCGAGGCCGACGAGGCGCAGCGCGTCCTCGACCCGCGGGCCGATCTCGGCCTTGGGCGCCCCCGCCAGCTCCAGGGGCAGGCTCACATTGGCCCGCACCGTGGCCCAGGGCATGAGCGTGGGCGACTGAAACACGAAGGCCATGCTCCGGTCGGCCGGCTGCGGCGCGTCCGGAGCTTGGCCCCAAACCTCCAGCACGCCTTTGTCCAGCGGCAACAGGCCGGCCATCATCTTGAGCAGGGTGCTCTTGCCGCAACCCGAGGGCCCCAGCAGAGTGACGAACTCACCCTGCCGAATCTCGAGGTCGACCGGCTGGAGCGCGTGGGTGCCGTTCGGGTAGACCTTGTCGGCCCCCCGAACGGAAATCGCGACCGACGGGTCCAGACTCATGGCAGGACCTTGATGTCCCGCATGATCCTGGCGTTGAAGGTGCTCTGGAAGTTGACCTTCGCCGGGTCGATCACCTTGGCGTCGACCATCAGGTCGTAGCCGGCCTTCAGACGCGCCTCGCGGATGGTGCCAATACCGTCACGCTTGGCGTCGCCGCCGGTGATCATCTCGAGCTCCTTGAGCTTGGCCACGCTGTAGGCGAGCTGCTCGTCGGTCATGTTCTGGTTGGCCTTCTTGATCAACTCATTACCCGGTGCCGGGTTGGCCAGGTAGCTTTTCCAGCCTTCCATGGTGGCCCGCACGAAGGCGCTCACTGCCCTCTCGCGCTCTTGCACCGTCTTCTCCATGCAGGAGATGGTGGTGTTGTAGGCCGGGTAGCCGTGGTCGGAGAACATCAGCACATTGACCTTGACGCCCGCTTTCTGAAGCGAGAAGGGCTCAGAGGTCAAAAAGCCTTGCATCACCGAGTTCTTGTCGCCGATGAAGGGCTGGATGTTGAAGGTGTAGGGCCGAAGCTGGCTGTCGTCGAAGCCGTACTTGGCCTTGAGCCAGGGCCAGAAGGTGCGGTGCGAGGCGGCGCCGATAAAGATCGTTTTGCCCTTCATGTCCTCGAAGCGCTTGACGTCCTCGTGGGCCACCAGCACCTGCGGGTCTTTCTGGAACACCGAGGCCACGGTGACCACCGGCACGCCGGTGTTGCGGGCGATGAGCATCGCGAAGTCGGTGCTCATCATGCAGTCGGCCTGGCCGGCCGCCATGATCTGCAGGCTATTGAGCTGCGGGCCGCCGGCCTTGATGGTCACGTCCAGGCCTGCCCTTTGGTACAGGCCCGTGGCCAAAGCCTGATAGAAGCCGCCGTGCTCGGCCTGCGCGTACCAGTTGGTCTGGTAGACAAACTTTTCCTGTGCCTGAGTGCTGGTGGCGGCGCCGCCCAGGGCCAATGCGGCCGCGAGGGCCCAGGACAGGCGCTTGGCGCTGGTTTTGATCGAGGTCTTCATGTCGTCGCTCCTTTTTACGGTGAGTTTTACGGTGAGTTGGTGGGACGGGTTTTTAAGGGGCCTGGAGAATTGTGTGGTTCAATTTTGCCGGTGGCAAAAACCTACTGACGCTGCCTTTTCAGGGATGGGGAAATTGCTCGATGTGGCCGTTTTGGTGCGACCGGCCCCAGGTGCTCTCGGCGCGCGGCGCCCATTGCAGCTGGTGCACCTCTTCGATGGCCTGCGCCCAGTGGCTGGAGAGCGAATCGAGAATGACCTGGCCCTGTTCGGCGGTGGCGCCGCAGGGGTCGCCAATCACGCCGCTGGGCCCGAAGTCGCGGGTGGTCCAGGCGCAGGCGGGGCGGCCGTCCTGCGACAGCAGCTTGATCGGAAATTCATCTGGGAAGTTGGCCACCGCATGCTCCATGCGCACCGTGTCGGGCGCCAGGGCCAGCATCAGCGCCGTCTCGCCGTGGCCGGCGTGCATGGAGAGCTTCTTTTCCTTCTCGGAGGTGAAGGCGCCCAGGCCGCTCGGCATTTTCCACACCGAGGTTGGAATGATCACGAAGTCGCCATAGCGCAGGCGTAGTTCGCGCGCGGCCATTTCCATCACCTGGGGCTGACCGCCGTGGCCGTTGACGATCAAGAGCTTTCGAAAACCGCTTCGGTAGACGGAGTCACCGATCTCGGTCACCGTCGACAGCAAGGTGGTGCCGGTGAGCGTCATCGTGCCGGGAAAGTGCAGGTGCTCTTCGGATTTGCCGTAGGTGATGGGCGGCAGCGCGAAGGCCGGCACCGTGGCGGGCAGCCGGGCCAAGGCGTGGCCGATCACGCCCGAGCTGATGGCGGTGTCAACCGAGCAGGGCAGGTGCGGCCCGTGCTGCTCGGTGGCGCCCGCAGCCAGGATGATCACTGTGTTGGCGCGGTCGGGGAGCTCGGTGATCTGCGTCCAGGACAGGTAGGGCAGGTACCGGTGGGGTGGGGTGTAGCCGTGCAGCATGGTCAGAGTTTCCCAGGGATGGTGCTCAGTTCGCTCAGTGTGTTCAGGTCTGGCACTGTGTTCGGTTCGGTCAGCGCAGCCGGGTTCCAGGGCGCATCTTGCCGGTTTGTCAGCCAGTCGCCCCCGCGCAGGATACGCCGGCGTGCGGTGAGGTCCGGCCAGGCCAGGCCGGGGCGGGCCTCAAAGCACACCAGATCGGCCGGCGAGCCCGGGCCCAGCAGCACCGGCGCTGGCGATCGGGCCAGGGCGTCGGACCGGGCGATGGTGTCGCTCCAGGCGTCAAAAGGGTCGTCAAGCTGGGCGGCGTGCACCGCCAGCAGGAAGGCCTCCATCGGGTCAATCGACCCACCGCGGCAAAAGGCATCTTGCACATTGTCAGAGCCCACCAGCACGGTGATGCCTCGCGCGCGCGCCTCGTGCACCCGGGTCAGGCCCCGCCGCACGGGCGTGAAGCCAGGCCGGGCGTCCTGCAGCAGCAAGTTGGTGGACGGCAGGGTGACCATGCGTGGCCGGCGCAGGCGGGCCATGGCGTCCAGCGTCGCCAGTGCTTCGTCCTCGGGCTGGGCGGACAGGGCGCAGGCATGGCTGAAGGTGATGGCGGCCTCCATCCCCAGCTCGCGCGCCAGGCGCACCGCGGTAGCCACGCCCTGGGCCTTGGGGTCGAGCTCTTCGTCGATATGCAGGTCCAGGTCGAGGTCGTGGTCTTGTGCGGCCCGCATCAGGCAGGCCAGGGCTTGCGGGTTCCAGTTGCTGGTGTGGACGAAGCCGCCCAGCACCGCTCCTGCGCCCGAGGCGGCGACCCGCGCGCCAATGGCGCTGGCCATGGCCGGATCAGCGAAGAAACGCAGCGGCACCAGGGCCACCGTTTCCAGCGCGACGCGGCCTCGCCATTCGGCTGCCAGTGCGCGTGCCACCTGCCAGGCCAGGGGCGCTTCTTGGTCAGGCCAGTCAATATGCGTACGCAGCACCGACACGCCAGCCTCCCAGGCCCCCTGCAGGCCCAGGCCCATGCGCCTGCGCAGGTCGGCCTCACTCCAATGTTGCTTGTCTCCCACGATGGCCTCGATAGCAGCCAACAACCCCGGCCCGCGGGGCGGGGTGCGGCGAGCTGTGTAGCCCTTGTCTAAATGCGCATGGGCCTGTGCCAAAGTGGGCATGACCCAGGGACAGTGAGCGCCGGCGGGACCGGTGAGCGGGCTGAGGGTTTCGATCTGGCCAGCCCGCCACGCCAGGCGGGCTGGCGCCGGCTCGGCGCCGATGCGTGGCCAGTCTGCAGGCAGGCACCAGGCCGGCAGGCGCGCCGCGGGCAGCAGACCGCTGGCGGCGACGGGGGCGCTGGCCATCACGGCTGGCGTGCCGATTCCATCGGCCCTTGCCCTCGTCCCCGTCGGGGTATGCGTCGTGTTCAATTCAGTTCCTTCATCACCTTGCTCACACGAAGCACAAATCTCTCTAGATCTGCCCGTGGCGCCACGTTCAGGTGGTATTTGGCCTGGTAGCCGACGCGGGCCTGGCCGCCGGTGAGCCGTCGGAAAAAACGGTGCAGCGTCGCCCGCGGCGCGTCGCCGAGCCACCAAGCCTTCCAGCGCGGCACCCCATAGGTCGCCACGCCCTGCACATGACGCAGGTGGGTCAGGCCCGGCGTGATACGTCCCTGCTCGTTCATGTGAAACGAGACACCCGGCACCAGCACCCGGTCGATAAAGCCCTTGAGCATGGCAGGCAGGCCGAAGTTCCACACAGGGAAGATGAGCACCAGTCCCTCGGCCTGCATCACCCGGTCTACGTAAGGCTGGACTTCGCGCAGGTTGTCACCGGGCGTGTTGTAGGCCATTCGCTCCTCGCGACTGAGCACGGGGTTGAAGCCCTCCGCATACAGGTCGCAGTCGTCGACCGTATGGCCGGCGGCAGTCAGGCCTTCGAGCACGGCGTGGTGCAGGGCGCTGCACAGGCTGTCTTCGACAGGGTGGCAGTAAACGACCAGCATGCGCATTTCGCTCAGCGCTCCTCGTGCGGCGAGCCCCAGCCGCCGGCGCCCGCCGTTTCGATCACCAACAGGTCGCCCGCCTGCCAGGCTACCCGGGCTTTGGCTGGCAGTTGCTCCACCCGCCCGTCGGCGCGCTCAATCCGGGCGCTGCCGCTGTGCCCCGGCTGCCCGCCGGCGAGACCCGGCGCCTGGGTGCGGTGACGCTCGCCCCGGTAACTCACCTGGCCGTTGCCGGCCAGCAGGCGGTAGGCGCGCACCACGCCGCAGCCACCGGCGTGTTGACCCGCGCCGCCCGATCCGCGCCGCAGGGCCAGGCGCTCAATGCGCAGTGGCGCCCGGGCTTCCAGCACCCTGGCTGGCGTGTTGCGCGCATTGCCTACGTCGGTGGACACGCCGCTGCCGCCGGGGCCCCAGGGCGCACCGCCAGCGGCCGAGGCAATGATCTCGGTGAGGATCCAGGGCTGGCCCTCCACCACGCCGCTCAGGGACAGCACCACCGCTACCCCGGCGTTGGCCGCCGGTTGGCGCTGGGGCAGGGCCTGGGCCCAGGCCCCCAACAGCGCATTGGCGAGCAACTTGACCAGGTTGGTGCGGGCGTTGACCGCCGCGCCTGGCAGGGGGTCGACGATGCTGCCCTGCCGGCTCAACAGGCGCATGGGTGCGGTGCAGGCGCCGTTGCTCGGGGCCTCGGGCGCGAGGCTGCGGGCGAAGTAGGTCACCGCTGCCCACACCGCGCCGCGCGCGGCGTTGACCGGTCCTTCGGTCTGGTCGGCGCAGCCGCGCAGGTCCAGGGTCAGGGCGTTGCCGCTTTTTTCGATGGTGACCTCGATCGGCACCAGGGCGTCGGTGATGCCGTCGCCGTCGAGTGCGTCGTGGAAGGTCCAGCGGCCGTCGGGCGCGCGGGCGATGGCGGCGCGGGTGGCTGCGTCAGTGGTTTGCCACAGCGCCTCGCAGGCTGCTTCGAAGGCAGCCTCGGAGCCACCATCGGCGCCTTCAATCAATGCCTGCATCGCCGCCACCCCTTGGTCCAGGCAAGCGCGCTGGGCCGCCAGGTCCCCCTCAAGGTTGGCTGGCATGCGGCTGTTGGCGGTGAAAAGCCGCGTGAGCGCTGGGTCGGCATGCCCGCTGCGCACCCAGTGCACTGGCGGCAGGCGCAGCCCCTCCTGAAAGCTCGAACGTGCCTCGGTGGGCACCGAGCCTGGCGTCATTCCGCCCACGTCCTGGTGGTGCAGGATACAGGCGGCCAGCGCCCGCACCCGCCCTTTGACAAGCACGGGCGCCAGCAGCACCCAGTCGGGCAGGTGGGTGCCGCCTTGCCAGGGGTCGTTGCTGGCAAAGCAGTCGCCTTCGGCCATGCCCTGCGCCGGGTAGTGCGCGAGGATGCCCTGCACCGCCGGCGTGAGGCTTCCCAGAAGCAGGGGCAAGGACTTGGCCTGGGCCAGCATGCGGCCGTCGGGCAAAAAGACCGCGGCGGCGCAATCCATCGCCTCGCGCACGACGGAAGAAACGGCTTGCTCCACTAAGGTGCGCTGCATCGCGTTGCACAGGGCCTCGAGGTCCTGTGCGAGAGGGGCCGAAGGCAGGGCCTGGCCCGGCGCACTTACTGCGGGAGACGGATCGGGCAGGTGCGCGCCAGCCGCCTGCACCGTCGCCAGCGTCCACTCGAACTCACCCCAGTGCGCTTCGCCCTGCAGGGTGTGCGAGCCAAGCACCGGCACCCCCGGCAGCAGCGCCTGCAGCGCCGCCTGCGCCGCTTGCTCATGGCGCGGGTTCAGGTCGGCAAACAGCAGGCACACGGCCACCGCATCCGGCCGGGCGGGCAGGGCGGCAATCGACGCGGCCAGGCCCGAGAGGTCGAGGCCTTGCACCTCTTGGCCCTGCGCATCGATGCGCCCGGGCAGCTCGATGCGCCAGGCCTCGGGCAGTGCGGCGAGCCAGGGCGAGGGGCCCACATGCGGGGCATAAGGGTCGGCGCGGTTCTGGCGGCCCAGGCTCAGCACGTCGGCAAAGCCAGCGGTGGTCACCAGAGCAATCTGCGCCATCGTCAGAACCGGTCTGGCCGGAAGGGGGTGAGGTCGACCTGGGTCGGCCGGCCCGCCACCAGGTGGGCAATCTCGCGGCCAGTGCTGGCGCCGCCGCACATGCCCAGGTGCCCATGGCCGAAGGCCAGCCAGGCATTGGCCAGGCGCGGCGCGCGGCCGATCACCGGCAGGCTGTCGGGCAGGCAGGGCCGGTGCCCCATCCACTGCGTGGTGCGGGTGGTGTCCAGGTGCGGGAACATCTCCTGGCCCTTTTTCAGCAGCACGTCGGCGCGCCGGTAGTTGGGTGGTGGCCGCAGGCCGGCGAATTCCACACTGCCAGCCAGGCGCAGGCCAGAGGCCATCGGGTTGACCATCAGGTTGTACTCGGACGCCATCACTGTGTGGCGCAGTTGCAGGTTGCTGCTTTGCACCGTGACGTGGTAGCCGCGCTGCGTCTCCAGCGGCACCGACAGGCCCAGCTCGCGGGTGAGGGCGCCCGACCAGGCACCGCCGGCCACCACCACGCCGTCGCAGGCCAGCGTCTCGCCGGAGGCCAGGCGAACGCCACGCACCGCGTCGCCCTGGCGCGCAAAGCCGGTGACCTCGTCCAGCCGCTCCTGCGCACCATCGGCCACGCATTGCGCGTGCAAGGCTTTGACCAGGCGCGAAGGGTCGAGGGTCGAGCCGTTCTCCGGCGCCAGGATGCCAAAGCGGAACTTGCCGCGCAGGTCGGGCTCCAGGGCTTCAAGCTCCTCGCGCCCGATGTCGCGCAGCTGCACGCCCAGGCTGCGCCGCAGGTCCATGCCCCATTGCCAGCGCCGGGCTGATTCGGGCGAGCCATAGACGTAGAGGCAGCCGGTACGCCGCACCCAGTCCTTGGCGCCGGCGTGTTCAAGCAGCGGACCGTAGCTATCGAAGATCGGGGCCAGCAGGCTGCGCAGCGCGGTGGCAATGCGCACCACCTCTTGGGGGCGCGAGTGCCGCAAAAAGCGCAGCAACCAGCCGGCCATGAAGGGCAGGTAGCTTGGGGCGATGGTCAGCGGCCCCTCGGGGTCGCGCAGCCAGCCGGGCACCTGCTTCCACATGCCCGGCATGCCCACCGGCAGGCAGGCGCTCGGTGAGAGCGAGCCGGCGTTGCCGAAGGAGCAGGCCTCGCCGGCCGGCTCACGCGAGACAAAGGTGATGCGGTGACCGTCACGCTGCAGCCAGGCGGCGCTGCACACGCCCACAATCCCGGTTCCGATGACAACGATGTGCATGGTGGTGACGGTCGCCGTTATGTCGGTACGGACTTCATTACAGACCCAGTACGGAACTCAGTACTGGCTCTCGGGCAGTCGCACCTGGAGACCGTCGAGCGCAGGGGTGAGCGGGATCTGGCAAGACAGACGGCTGCTCGCCTGCCGGGGCATGGCGGCGAAATCCAGCATCGAGTCCTCGTCTGCGCTCATCGCTGGCAGCGCGGCGACGCGGGCCGGGTCCGGGTCTTCCAGGTAAACATGGCAAGTGGCACAGGTGAGCAAGCCGCCGCAATCAGCGGCCACTGCGTCGATGTCCAGCGCCAGTGCCGCCTGCATCAGGCTCTGGCCGGTCTTGGCTTTTCCGCAGGAGCGCGAGCCGTCGTGATGGATGAAGTGCAGTTCGATCAGGGTAGCCATGGATCACTTTCAAATGCGCCCGAAATATTCCCGCGCCTGCCACTCCTGGGCGTCTTGGGCCTGGGCTTGGCGGTCGACCTCCAGGCGCTTGATCTGGCTCAGGTAGTCGACAAAGTCTGCGCCGAAGCCGGCGACCAGTGCCCCATCATCGCGCAGCGCCTGCAGCGCCTCGCCCAGGCTGGTGGGCAGACGCTCATCTGCCGAGGAGGCGTAAGGCGCGTCCGTGGCGGGCGGCGGCTGCAACTGGCGTGTGATGCCGTCCAGGCCGGCGTGAATCTGGGCCGCCATGTAGAGGTAGGGGTTGGCAGCGGGCTCGCCGATACGGTTCTCGATGCGGGTGGCCGGATCGCCCGGCCCGCCAATCACCCGCAGCATCGCGCCGCGGTTGTCCCGGCCCCACACCGCTGATTGCGGCGCCAGCGCGTTGGGCTGAAAGCGCCCGTAGCCGTTGGTGGTGGGCGTGCAAAACACCGACATGCCGCGCGCATGGGCCAGCAGGCCGGCCAGGTAGTGGCTGCCGATGTCGGACAGCTCGCGCCGCGCGTCCAGCGGGCCGCAGCCTTCGGCGGGCGCATCGCGCATGAAGGCGTTGCCGCCGTCACCCAGTCGCACCAGGGACTGGTGCAGGTGCCAGCCGCTGGACATGATGTTCGGAAACGGTGGCCGGCACATGAAGGTGGCGTGGTAGCCGGCGCGCCGCAGGGCCTGCGTGGTGGCATTGCGAAACAGGGCCATCTGGTCGGCGGCGGTGAGCGCGTCGGTCGCCTCGAACACCGCCTCGACCTGGCTCGGGCCGAGCTCGATTTCAAGCGAGGTGAGAGGCAGCCCCAGCGCCTGCGCCGTCTCCTGCACGATGCGCAGTGGCGCCTCGGCCAGGTCGCCCCATTGCTCGGAGAGCAGCCGGTAGCCCGGGTGCACCAGGCGCAGCGCCGGCGTAGGCGCAGGCCCCGGCCAAGCGGCGGCGGCCGGGTCCAGTTGTGGGTCGGCGGCAGCCGGGTCGATGCGGTAGATGTGAAACTCCACCTCCAGCCCGCAGGTCAGTGACAGGCCTTGCGGTGACAACTGGGCGAGTCGGGCCAGGGCCTGTTGCAGCACCCGCCGGGTGTCGAAGGCAATGGGCTGGCCGTCGGCGAAAAAAGTCTCGCAGCGCAGCCAGCCGGTGCCAGACGACCAGGGCAGCATCTGGAACGAGGCCGGATCTGGCAGCAGCACCACGTTGTTGGCGTAGCCAAAGCCGGAGGGGGTCGTGCCCGTGCCGGGCTCGAACACCTTGAAGGCGGTCCGGTCCGAGCTGTCCTTGAGCATCAAGGTGCTCACCATGCCCAGGCCTGCGTTGAGCGCCTTGAGTGCAGCGGCCGGCATCAGGGTCTTGCTGCGCATCGTGCCGTGCACATCGCACCAGGACAGACGCACCCGCTCGATGGCGCCAGACGCGATCTGGCCCCGCACCCGCTCGCAGGCGGCGCGGCGCTCTGCGCTGTGCACGCCCGCGCGCTCGGCGAATGACAGGCTCATGGGGCCCCGCCCGCCGCGCTACTCGCTGCTACCTCGGCGGCACCGGTCGCCTCGCTGACCTCGGTTGCTCCCGTCCTTGTGCTTGCCTGCAGCCAGGCAGCGCGGTCGCGCTTGTCGCGTGCGCTCGCGCGCCACCAAGCCTCCCAGCCATTTTGGGGGCCGATGCCGTCGAAGGTGTCGGGGCCGGTCGCGGCGCGTGCCACCTCGGCCTGGGCCAGGCCTGGGGCCGGCTTGCCGTTTTGCACATCGTCGATGGCCTGCAGCAAGACGCGGCGGTTGGCCATGATGGCCTTGTCGGTGGTGCCGAGGTGCTCGCGGCTGCGGTCCTGAATGGAGCCCATGCTCTCCACCGCCCACTGGTCATGGACGTTGATGTCATCCTCGCCCATGCCCAGGTAGGTCTGGGTGCGCTGCTCCTGCGGGTTGTAGCGCCAGCGGTCGTGGCGGCCGGATACGGGCCGGTAGTCGGGCAGCTGGGTGAACTTCATGCGCTGCGCGCGCATGCTGGCGGCGTCGAGCGGCTGGTCGAAGCTGGTGAAGAGCGAGTACCAGTAGGTGTGGTGGTCGTCCACCGGCACGTGGTACTGGGTGATCGTCACCGTCTCTGACAGCGGAATCACGAAGGTGGCCGGAAACAGCCCGTGGGTCACCCGCACATGGGTGCGCTCGGCCGAGATCTGCCGCAGGGTCTGCAGCTGGAGCCCCCAGGGCGTGGGCGTCATGTGGATCTCGGGCTTGCCGAACTCGCGCATGATGCGCGTCATCGGCCAGCGCTCGCCCTCTACCTCACCGGCGCTGGCGCTGCGAAACTGTTTGCCCGCTGCATTGCTGCCGATGGCGCCGAGGTCCTCGTCAAAAAGAAAACGGTGCAGGTAAGAGGTGTGCGCCGGGTCAATGCCCACCTCGAAGGCCTGCAGCCAATTGGCGTTCCACAGGCCCTTGAACGCAAAGCTATGGCTGGCCGGCGCGCGAAAGCAGTCGAGTGCGGGCACCGGGGGCGGGCTGGCGTCTTGCGGGCCCAGCCAGGCCAGCAGCACCCCGCCTTGGGCCTGCACCGGGTAACTCACCTGGCGCACCCGTTCGCACAGACGGCTCCCCGCAGGCTCAGCCGGCGTGTCCAGGCACTGACCATTGGGGCCGAACTTCCAACCGTGAAAGGGACAGCGCAGGCCACCGCCGTCCTCGGCGGGGTCGAGCCGGCCAAAGGACAGGTCGGCGCCCCGGTGCGGGCAGGCGCGCCCCAGCAGACCCCAGGCACCACCGGCGTCCTTGAACAGCACCAGGTCTTCGCCGAGCACCCGCACCGTTTTGAGCGGCCGCTCGGCCATCTCGGGGTGGAGGGCGGGGTCGAACTCTTCGAGCAGGGCGACCGGGTGCCAGTATTGGCGCAGCACCGCACCGCAGGCGGTGCCCGGCCCGATCCGGGTCAGCAACTCATTCTGTTCTGCGCGCATCGGGGCTCCGGCGGGTGGGGGGAACAGGCATCGGATCAGTATACAAAGTGGTCGAATGGGTCTTTGGTGGGGTGCCCCTCGAGCCGTCTCGCTCAAGTTCGTCAAGAGGTTCGACAAGAGCTTCGACAAGAGGCCCACCAAGGTGAGTTCCCGTACCGGGTGGTGCCATGCGCTGTGGGCTCCATCCTCCGGCCACTTCATCCCGCAGCCATCCCGCAGCCCGAGTTGTTGCACACTGGGTGCCTCACTGCCTGATTGCGACATGCCCGCCACGACAGCCACTCACCCCGCCGGGGCCTCCGGAACCGCGTCCTCCCTGGTTCTCGTCCCCGGCCTCATGTGCGACCACACCGTCTGGGACCCCGTGCTTCCTTTTTTGCAGGCCGACTTTGCAGGCCTGCAATGCATCGTTGCCGACCATGGGCCGAGCGACAGTCTGGTCGGCATGGCCGAGCGCATTCTTGCGGGTGCACCCGAGTACTTTGCCTTGGCCGGTCACTCGATGGGCGCGCGGGTGGCGCTCGAGGTGGTGCGCCGCGCGCCGCAGCGAGTGACCCGCATTGCCTTGCTCGACACCGGCCACCTGCCGCTGCCCGAGGGCGAGGCCGGCCAGGCCGAGGCCGCCAAGCGCCATGCGCTGCTGGATGTCGCCCGCGCCGAGGGCACCCGAGCCATGGGCCAGGTGTGGGTGCAGGGCATGGTTCACCCGGGCCGCCTGCAGGACACGCCCTTGGTCGACGCCATCCTGAACATGTTTGCCCGCAAGAGCGCCGACACCTTTGCCGCCCAGATTCGCGCGCTGTTGGCGCGGCCGGATGCCTCGCCGGTGCTGCAGTCGCTGCGCATTCCCACCCTGGTCGGCTGCGGCCGCCAGGACAGCTGGTCGCCGGTGGCCCAGCACGAGGCCATGCACCAGCTCGCGCCCGGCTCGGTGCTCGAGGTGATCGAGGACGCCGGTCACATGGCGCCGATGGAACGGCCCGCCGAGGTGGCGGCGATGCTGGGGCGCTGGCTCCAGGCCCCGGGAGACGTCACCCTCCGATGAGCGCCTTGGGGTTAAACCCCAGGGATCGCGGGGGAGGGGGTCCTAGAATGATCCGCATCATCCTTCCAATGCCGGCGTCGCTGGCCAGGAGTCGCTCAAGTGCCCAGCAAGCCAGCCGCCGCCGAGAAGTCGGCCCAGCGCGTCATCAAGAAGTACCCGAACCGGCGGCTCTACGACACCAACACCTCCACCTACATCACCCTGGCCGAGGTCAAGCAGCTGGTGATGGACGCTGAGCCCTTTGTGGTGCGTGACGCCAAGACGGGTGACGACCTCACCCGCAGCATCTTGCTGCAGATCATTCTCGAGGCCGAGGCCGGCGGCGCGCCCATGTTCTCGGAGGCGGCGCTGGCCAACATCATCCGCTTCTACGGCCATGCGATGCAGGGCTTCATGGGCAGCTACCTGGAGAAAATCGTCCAGGCCTTCACCGACATCCAGTCGCAACTCTCTGAGCAGTCCAAGACCATGACGCCCGAGATGTGGGCCCAATTCACCGCCATGCCCAACCCGATGATGCAGGGCTTGATGGGCAACTACCTCGAGCAGTCGAAGACCATGATGGAGACCATGCAAGACCAGATGCAGAAGCAGACCGAGCAGATGCTCGGTGCCTTCGGGCTCAAGCGCTGAGCGCCTTCTTATTGCAGCGTAATGTTGAACTGCTTGACGATCGCGGCGTTGCGGTCGAACTCGGCCTTCACGGATGCCGCCAGCTGGGCTGGCGGCGTCAGCGGCTCCATGTCGAAGCCAGCGGCCACGAGGCGGTCGCGCACCTTGGCCGCGCCGGAGGCCTTCACGACCGCGGCGTTGATCTTCTCCATGGTCTCGGCCGGCACGCCTGCGGAGACGATCACGCCCACCCAGTTGCTGTAGTCCATTTCCGGGTAGCCCTGTTCAGCCATGGTGGGCACCTGGGGCATCTGGGGCGAGCGGGTCTTCGAGGCGATGCCCAGCACCTGCACCCTGCCACCCGCCGCCAGTGGCTTGGTGGTCGCCATGCCGTCAAACATCACCGGGATCTGCCCCCCCATCACCTGCTGTAGCGCAGGCGGCGAACCGGCAAAGGGCACGTGCTGCATGTCCAGGCCCGACTTTTGGTTCAGGATCATGCCGGCGTAGTGAGAGACGGTGCCCGCACTGTAGGAAGCAAAGCTCACCTTGCCCGGGTTCGCCTTGACCCAGCTGACCAAGGCCTTGGTGTCCTTGGCGGGCACCGCAGGCGCGGCGATCAGTACCAGGTAGCTTCGAGCGATAGCGGTCACAGGCTTGACGTCCTTGAGCGGGTCGAAGCCGGTTTTCATCACATGCGGAATCTCGGCCAGCACGTTGCTGGCGGTCATCATGATGGTGTTGCCGTCGGCGGGCGCGGCGTTCATGGCCTGGATGCCGATCGCACCGCCAGCCCCGGGCTTGTTGTCGACGATGACGGGTTGGCCAATGTCAGCCGAGAGTTGCTCGGCCACGATGCGCGCCACCACATCCATGGTGCCGCCCGGAGGCGCTGGCACCACCATCTTCACCGGCTTGTCGGTCCAGGCCATGGCGGCTGGCAGCGCGAGCGCCAGGGTGGCGGCGCACAGGGCGCGACGGGTCAATCGAGTGGTCGGAAATTGCATGGCTTGTCTCCTGGTTCCTTCGGCCGCCGACCCATCGTGTCGTGGTGTGGCGGTGCTTGTCCGATCGTAGGAGCGCGGCTGGCTGATGACTTGATAATGGGCGCCACGAATTGTCGAATCCGGGACATCCTTGGCCGCGTTTCTACCCATCGTCCGCAGCGCCACCCTGGAGGGCTTTCCCGCCCTGGCCCGGGAGCTAGGCCTGGATGCACCCGCCCTCTTGCGGCAGGCCGGCTTGCACCCGCGCAGCCTGCTGGATCCGGAGACGCCGCTGGCCGCGGAATCAGTGCAGCAACTGCTGGAGGCAGCGGCCCGCGCCAGCGGCCGGACTGACTTCGGCCTGCGCCTGGCCGCGCGCCGCAGCTTTGACAGCCTGGGCCCTCTGAGCCTGATGCTCAAGGAGGAGGCCACCGTGCAGGAGGCACTGGAGACCTTGCTTCGCTACCTGCGTCTGGTCAATGCGTCGCTGGTGTCGCGTCTGGTACCGCGGGGTGATGTTGTCGTTGTGCAGGAAGATCTGGTGGCCTACGGTCATGCGGCGCCCGCTCAGTCGATGGAGCTGGCCCTGGGTTTCATGCGCAAGATCCTGGGCGAACTGCTGGGGCCCCGGTGGCGACCGGTGTCGGTGCACTTCAGGCATGCGGGTCCGGCGCAGATCACCGAACACGAGGCCTTCTTCGGCTGCCGGGTCCTGTTTCGTGCTGGTTTCAACGGCATTGCCTGTCGGCCTTCCGACCTCGCCTCCCAGCCCCGGGGGGGTGACCCGGGCCTGGCCCGGCTGGCGCGACGGGTGATGGATGGCGCCCTGGCCTCAGAGCAGGGCACAGGGGTGGTGGTGCGTCAGCTGGTGCTGGCTTTGCTCCCCGGGGGCGGCTGCACGGCAGAAATGGTGGCGCGCCACCTGGGGGTGGACCGCCGCACGCTGCACCGGCAGCTTTCGGCGCAAGGAGAGACCTTTTCTTCGCTCCTGCAGGGGGTGCGGCGGGACCTGGTGCAAAGCCACTTGGCCCACGGCCATCTGCCGCTGTCCGAGAGCGCTGCCCTGCTGGGGTTTGCCAGCCAGAGCGCGTTCGCCTACTGGTTCCGCACCCAGTTTGGCTGCAGCGTCAGTCGCTGGCGGAAGTTGGCGCAGGCAGGGGAGGGGACGTCGCCGCTGATTTCGCCCGCCAGCGCTGCGGCGCCTCGCCGAACTCGGCGGCGAACCAGCGGCTGAAGGCACTGGGCGAGCCATACCCCAGCATCTGCGAGATGCGCACCAATGAATGGCGTGGGTTCTCCAGATAGCGCTGCACCAACTCGCTGCGCACTTCATTGACCAGTCCGCCAAAACTCGCGTCTGCCTCGCCAAGGCGTCGCTGCATGGTCCGCACGCTCAGGCCCAAGGTCTGGGCCACATAGGCGCTGCTGGCATGGCCGCTGGCCAGCATCAGGTAGATGGCCTTGCGCACTTCCTGCACCACCGAGGGCTCGCTCACATGGGGCAGAGAGTCGACAAAGCGCTGTGCGTAGCGAGCCAGGGCGGGCGCGGCTGCCGGGTTGGGGGCATCCAGGTCGGAAGCGCGGCATACCAGCCCGTTGAATTCGCTGTCGAATTGAAGCGGGCAGCCGAAAAAACGTCGGTGCAGGCCTGGGTCACGCGGCGCCGAGTGGGTGAAATTCACGCTGGCTGGCCGCCAGTCCTCACCCAGCACCGCGGTGCACAGGCGCAGCAGCACGCCAATCGCCAGCTCATTGGCCTGTCGCGCCGGCAGGCCTGAGACCACCTCTTCGCGCAGGATCACGCTGGGGCCAGCCTCCTCGATCTGCAGCGCCAGCGAGTCGTTGATCAGGTGGCGGTACTCGATGGTGGCCCGCAGGGCGTCGCGCAGCGTCGGCTGGTGGCTGATCAAAATGCTCACCATGCCGAAATCGGCCACCTGTCGGTTCTGCGCCATGCGCAGCCCGAAATGCTCGTCGCCACTGGTCGTGGCGGCCGCCTCCAGCAGGCTCACCACCGATTCCACCGGGACCCGCTGGTCCGGGTCCTCCAGCAGGGATCGGGACAGGCCGACCTTGCGCAGCAGGGGCAGAGGGTTGAGCCCGCGCTCGCGCGCTACCTCAAAGAAGTTGGTGAGGGTGGCGGCTCGAACCAAGGTGGGCATGGCGCGAAATGATAAGGGTTTGGCGCATTTTGCAAAGCAATAGCCGGTGTGCCTGCCTACATTGCCCCGGAGCCCAGCCCAGAACCCCACCCAGAACCCAAGGAGCCTCATGGCCCAAGTCATTCGCATGCATCAGACCGGCGGACCCGAGGTGCTCCAGCTCGAGACGGCCGATGTCGGCATGCCCGGCCCCGGCCAAGTCCGCCTGCGCCATGGCGCGGTGGGTCTGAACTACGCCGACACCTATTTTCGCAATGGCACCTATCCCATCCCCCTACCCAACGGCATGGGCGTGGAGGGCGCGGGCACGGTGCTGGAGGTGGGCGAAGGCGTGACGAATGTGAGGGTGGGCGATCGCGTCACCTACACCGGCTTCGTCAACACCCTGGGCGCCTACAGCGACGAGCGTCTGGTGCCGGCCGACCCGCTGATCCTGCTGCCAGAGGCCATCTCTTTCGAAACCGCTGCCGCCATGACCATGCGTGGGCTCACCTCGGCGTATCTGATGCGCCGCATCTACGCATGGAAGTCTGGCGACACACTGCTGTTGCATGCCGCCGCCGGCGGCGTCGGCCTGATCGTGGCCCAGTGGGCCAGGCACTTGGGCATCACCGTCATCGGCACCGTCTCCTCCGAGGCCAAGGCCGCCCTGGCGCGCGCCCATGGCGTCACACACACCATCAACTACAGCCACGAGAACGTGGCACAGCGGGTCAAAGCGTTGACCAACGGCCGCGGGGTGGACGTGGTCTTCGACAGCGTCGGCCGCGACACCTTCATGACCTCGCTGGACTCGCTGCGTTCGCGCGGCCTGATGGTCTGTCTGGGCACAGCCAGCGGCACGATCGAGGGCTTCAACCCCAACCTGCTGGCGATGAAGGGCAGCCTCTTCATGACCCGTCCCGCACTGGCCAACTACATTGCCGACCCGGTCGAGAAGGCCGACCTGGCGTCTGAGATCTTTGGTCACGTGGCGGCCGGTCGCATTCACATCGAGATCGGCCAGCGCTACGCCCTGGCGGACGCGGTGCAGGCGCACCGGGACCTGGAAGCGCGCAAGACCATGGGCTCGTCCATCCTGGTCGTCTGAGCCAGCCCCCCACCCAAGGCGATCACGGAGACAAGCGATGAAAGTCGAGCAACTGAGCTGCGCCCTCGGCGCGGAGCTAACTGGGGTCAGCCTGGCCGACGCCGCGCGGGACGACGGGCTGTTCGCGGCCATTCGGGCCGAGCTTCTGAGGCACAAGGTGCTGTTCCTGCGTGACCAGGACATCTCCCGCGCCGACCATGTGGCCTTCGCCCGGCGCTTTGGCGAGCTGGAGGACCACCCGGTGGCCGGCAGCGACCCTGAGCACCCCGGCCTGGTGCGCATCTACAAAAGCCCCGAGCAGCCCAACGACCGCTACGAAAACAGCTGGCACACCGACGCCACCTGGCGCGAGTCGCCGCCCATGGGCGCCGTGCTGCGTTGCGTGGAATGCCCGCCGGTGGGGGGTGACACCATGTGGGCCAATATGGCCCTGGCCTACGCGCAGTTGCCGCAGCACGTGAAGGACCTGATTGGGCCCTTGCGCGCCCGCCACAGCATCGAGGCCACCTTCGGCGCCGCCATGCCGATCGAAAAGCGCCTGGCACTCCGGGCGATGTACCCCGACCCTGAGCACCCGGTGGTGCGCACTCACCCCGAGACCGGCGAGAAGGTGCTGTTTGTCAACGGCTTTGTGACCCACTTCACCAACTTTCACACGCCGGCGAATGTGCGGGTGGGGCAGGACTACACCCAGGGCCGTACGCAGTTGCTGGACTACCTGATCTCGCAAGCCGCCATCCCTGAGTACCAGGTGCGCTGGCGCTGGAAGCCCAACTCGGTGGCGATTTGGGACAACCGCGCCACCCAGCACTACGCCGTCATGGACTACGGCCCCTGCCACCGCAAGATGGAGCGCGCCGGGATCGTGGGCGACAAGCCCTTCTGATTTTTATTTTGACTGCGACATTCACGGAGACCCCTGCATGAACTTTCTCGACGGCCACCTGTTCCCCGAAAACCAGCAACCCCTGGTCATCACCGCCGCACCCTATGCGCCCTCGTGGATGCCCGCGGACTTTCCCGAGGACATTCCGGTCACGATGGACGAGCAGATTCAAAAGGCGGTGGACTGCTACGAAGCCGGCGCCACTGTGCTGCACCTGCATGTGCGCGAACTCGACGGCCGCGGCAGCAAGCGCCTGTCCAAGTTCAACGAGCTGATCGCTGGTGTGCGCAAGGCCGTGCCCGACATGGTCATTCAGGTCGGCGGCTCGATTTCGTTCGCACCCGAATCCGACGGCGCCAAGGCCAAGTGGCTGTCGGACGACACGCGGCACATGCTGGCCGACCTCGACCCCAAGCCCGACCAGGTCACGGTGACCATCAACACCTCGCAGATGAACATCGTCGAGCACATGGAGGACCGTGACTTCACTGGCACCACCTTCCAGGACCCGGCCGTGTTCAACACCTACAAGGAGATGACCGTGCCCGCGCAACCGGGCTGGGCCGAGGAGCACATCAAGCGCCTTAACGCCGCCGGCATCCAGAGCGCCTTCCAGTGCTACAACATCAACAGCTTCGAGTCGGTGGAGCGTCTGATGCGCCGCGGCATCTACAAGGGCCCGCTGGTCCTCAACTGGGTGGCTATTTCTGGCGGCATGGACATGCCCAACATCTACAACTTCGCCAACTTCGTGCGCGCGGTGCCCGATGGCGCGGTGCTCACGGTGGAAAGCTCCATGCGCAATGTGCTACCGGTCAACATGTGGGGCATCTCCATGGGCCTGCATGTGCGCTGCGGCATTGAGGACAACCTCTGGAACCAGAGCCGCACGGCCAAGTCCGGCACTGTTGAACAGATCCAGCAGCTGGTGCGCATCTCCAAGGACTTCGGCCGCCCCATCGCCACCGGCAAGCAGGCCAAGGAACTGCTGGGTATTGGCAAGTTCTACGACACGGTCGAAGAGTCCCTGGCCGCCAACGGCTTTGCGCCCAACCGCCCCGGCGCGAACCAGGGTTTCCTGCGCAAGCATGCGTGAAGGCGCGCACGAAGACGGCGTATCGCTCTAACCTTTGTTTCGACCCGTCACAAAAGTCCTTGCAGCTTCGTTCAATGGTCTTATAATTTTTTTGGCAGCCAAGCGCAGCGCGTGTAGAGGCCTTTGCAAAAGGGCAGCCCGCAAGGGTGGGATCCTCGAAGCTGGGGGCTGTCACCAACCTTCGAATGCCGCACTCAGGTGCGGCATTCTTCTTTTGAGGCTCTCAAAGCTCGAAAGAAAATGCAAGCCATAGCCAATGCATGCCCCTTCATGCCGATAGGCATGGAGTCTCAGGAGCCTCAGGTAGCTTGGGTCTGCAATTCCGAACCGGCTCAGATTGATGGCGTAGTAATAGCTGGTCGCCACGGCGTCCGCAATTTGGAGTCCTGCTAGTTGGCTATGCGCCACGGCTCGCAGCCTGGCGGTATCGATGGACGGCCAATGGATGCGGACATCAAGCCCTGCCCAATACCGGTGTTGCAGGCCATCGATGTGGCCACGAATATCGTCGTACGACATCGAGGCACGGTCAGAAAAAATGAGCTCTACCGTGCTGTCCCCATCTCCTGGCTGCAGGTGATCCCGGCAGAGCCAAGACACTCGCTCGACCAGCAGACGGGTGAGATCGCGATATAGGAAGAACTTATTGGATCGGGAGCAGTCCGGATCTTCAATGTCTGGCTTGTAGCTCGCGATGGTGACGGTTTGGAAAGACATCCTGGATATTTCATGGAGCAGGACCAGCCTGGCTTCGTGCTTCATGGCGCTGAAATGAAAGGCTTTTTTGGGCTCCCAGCGGAGTCTTTCGCGAGCGCTGCGCAGTGCGGGGACGGATGCTGGGTCATCGACGCGGCGGACTATGGCCGCCGACAGGACGAACCATCGGGAGCTGCCGGATCCATCCTCGCGGAAGGTGAAGCCTTCATCACCAGATTCATCGATGTAGGCGACAAAGCTTGAGGGCATCGCGGCATTCTGGTCACGCCCTTGTCTCCGCGTCTGACAATGCGCCAAGCATTGTCAGTCATCACGCGTGCGCGGCTTTGCCCTATCGGCTGCCCGGTAGCGCTGAGTTGGCCTGCCCGTCCTGGCTCCACTGCGAAGCACTGCAACCAAACTGCGCCTGAAACCAGTGGCTGAAGCTGCTCTGTCTTGAAAACCCGAGCAGGCCTGCGATCTCGCCCAAGGGGAGGTCGCTTTCGCCGAGGTGGCGCTTGACCAGGCCCCTGCGCACTTGGTCGAGCAACTGGCTGTAGGTCAGTCCTTGTGAGGCCAATTGGCGGTGCAGGGAGCGGCGGTCCATGTGCAGCATGCGGGCGACCTGGGTGGCACGGCATTCACCGCCCGGCAGCAGCGCCTGAATGACCTGCATGCACAGGTCTTGCACGCTCTCTCCCTGTGACCGGAGCGCGGTCTCGAGGTATTTGCGGGCCAGTGCGGCCGCCCCCTCGTCACTGAGTTGGCGCGGCCGGGACAGGTCTGCCGCGGCGCAGACCAGTCCGTTGAACTCTTGGTTGAAGCGGGGCGTGCGGCCGAAGAAGGCCCGGTGTGCGCCCAGATCGGCCGGTGGCCGGTGGGTAAAACACACGTCCCTGGGCTTCCAGTCTGGCCCCGCCAGATCGCACAGCATGCGGTACAGGGTCCCCACCGCCAGTTCGACGGATTGGCGCATCGAAAGCCCCGGGCTGGGCAGCAGGTCTTCGCGGATGATCACTGTGTCTTTCGTTTCTTCCACTACCAAGATGAGCGCGGCATTCACCAGCTTCAGGTAGCGGCACAGGGTGTCGATGGCCTGCCTCGCAGTGGCCTCTTCGCGCAACACCAGGCTGATGGGCCCCAGGGTCGAGAGCTTGCGTTGAGCGGCGAGCCGCAGGGCAAAGTCTTCCGTTCGCATGGCGCGTGCGGTGATCTCCAGCAATTCACGGGCCGCGTCGCGCGGGATCAGCGCCTCTGTGTCCTTCAGGTCCTTGGCCGCCAGCCCCACGCTGCGCAAAAACGGCGCCGGGTCGCGGCCCAAGGCACGCACCAGATCGACATAGTTGCTCAGGCTGGCGCTGCGCATGAGCCGGGGCGCGGGTCGGGGTGCGGGTCGAAGCGGGGGACGGGACGTTGTGGGCTTAAGTGTGGGCATGGTGCGGCCGTCGCATGCGTGTTTTCCCGGAGAAGCAGCGCCCAATATAGCAAACGCATGTCCCAATCGAGCAAACGCATTGATCGGGTGCGCCAGATACTGGGACACCAAAAACCAGCTCACACAGTCACGCAAGCCCTGCCATGAACTTCCTCGACGGACACCTGTACCCGGAGAACCAGCCTCCGCTCATCATCACTGCAGCGCCCTACGCGCCCGGCTGGATTCCGTCTGACTTTCCGGAGGACATTCCGGTCACGATGGCCGACCAGATCCAGAAGGCGGTTGATTGCTACGAGGCCGGCGCCACCGTGCTGCACCTCCATGTGCGCGAGGAAGACGGCAAGGGCAGCAAGCGCCTGTCCAAGTTCAACGAGTTGATCGCCGGTGTGCGCAAGGCGGTGCCCGACATGGTCATTCAGGTCGGCGGCTCGATCTCCTTTGCGCCCGAGGGCGAGGGCCAGGCCGCCAAGTGGCTGTCCGACGACACCCGCCACATGCTGGCCGAGCTCGACCCCAAGCCCGACCAGGTCACCGTGACCGTCAACACCTCGCAGATGAATGTCACCGAGCACGCTGGCGTCGAAGACTTCGAGGGCCTCTCGCGCGGCTTCCCGCACCTGTACGCCACCTACAAGGACATGATCGTGCCCTCGAACCCGAGCTGGTACGAGGAGCATATTCGCCGCCTGTCCGCTGCTGGCATTCAGAGCGAGTTTCAGGTCTACAACATGAGCAGCTTCGAGTCGATCGAGCGCCTGATTCGCCGTGGCATTTACAAGGGCCCGCTGGTGATGAACTGGGTGGCCATCAGCGGCGGCATGGACCAGGCCAACATCTATAACCTGGCCCACATGCTGCGCGCGGTGCCCGACGGCGCGGTGTTCACCGTCGAAAGCTCGGTGCGCAACGTGCTCCCGATCAACGTCATGGGCATCGCCATGGGCCTTCATGTGCGCTGCGGCACCGAGGACGTGCTGTGGAACCCCACCCGCACCGGCAAGATGAGTTCAGTGGAACAAATCAAGCAGCTGGTGCGCATTTCTGGCGAGATGGGGCGCCCTATCGCCACGGGCCACCAGGCGCGCGAGATCATGAAGATTGGTGTCTTCTACGACAGCGTCGAAGAGACCCTGCGAGAGAACGGCTTCGCCCCCAACCGCCCCGGCGCCCATCAGGGTTTCCTGCGCAAGCCGCAATAAGCGGTACGCAATCATTTCCACAAGAGAACGAGGAGACACACGATGACCCAAAAAACCACCCGCATTCGCCGCCTCATGCTGGCTGGCGTGATGGCCCTGCCACTGCATGCCATGGCGCAGGCCCAGGACAACTGGCCCAGCAAGCCTATCTCCATGATCGTCGCCTCGGGCGCCGGCTCCGGCGTGGACGTCATGGCGCGCGACCTGGCCCAGAAGCTGGGCGCAGCACTGGGACAGACCATCGTGGTCGACAACAAGCCCGGCGCCAGCGGCCAGGTGGCTGGCCAACTGGTGGCCCGTGCCAGGCCGGACGGCTACACCCTGCTTTATTCCAACGCGTCGTTCATCGCCGTGTCACCGGCTGTCCTCGCCAAGATGAACCACGATCCGGTGAAAGACCTCACCCCGATCGCGCAGACAGCCGTCGGCGGCATCATTCTCATGGTCAACAAAAACGTGCCGGCCAACAACCTGCAGGAGCTGGTGGCCCTGGTCAAGGCCAGCCCGAACAAGTTCAGCTACGGCACCTGGGGCGAAGGTACCTCCGGGCACCTCACCACTGAGTGGCTCAAGAAGAAGGCCGGGCTGGCGATGGAGCATGTGCCCTACAAGACCGTGCCGCAAGTGGTCAATGACCTGGCCTCGGGCGTGCTGCAGATCGGGTGGGCCGACCCCAGCACCCCGGTTCCGATGATCGAAGCCAAACAGATCAAGGGCATCGCGATGAGCGGCACCGTTCGTGTGCCGCGCACGCCTGGCGTACCCACCATGGGCGAGCAGGGCTATCCCTTCGA
>JAURKV010000239.1 GCA_030831585.1 Ramlibacter sp.
CCACCAAAGCCGCCCAGGATCACATTGAAGAACGAGCGGTTCATCGCCTTGCACATGATGTACGAGAGGATGGCGCCCGAGCTTCCGACCAACGAGCCGGCGATGATTAGCATCGAGTTGTTCAGGCTGAAGCCAATGCCCGCTGCCGCCCAGCCCGAGTAGGAGTTGAGCATGGACACCACGACCGGCATGTCGGCGCCGCCGATGGGGATGATGATCAGCACGCCCAGCACAAAGGAGAGCGCCAACACCACCAGGAAGGCGTCCCAATTCTCGGTCGCGGTGAAAAACAGCCCCAGTCCCACCGTGGCCACGGCCATCGCCAGGTTCACCAGATGCTGCCCGGCAAAGACCACCGGCGCGCCCTGGAACAGACGGAACTTGTACTTGCCCGAGAGCTTGCCAAAGGCGATGACCGAGCCAGAGAAGGTGATCGCGCCGATGGCCGCGCCCAGAAACAGCTCCAGCCGGTTGCCCGCAGGAATCTCGCCGGCGGCCTTGGCAATGCCGAAGGCCTGAGGCTCGGCCACCGCGGCCACCGCAATGAAGACCGCTGCCAGGCCGATCATGGAGTGCATGAAAGCGACCAGTTCGGGCATCTTGGTCATCTCGACCCGCTGGGCCATGATGGCGCCGGCACCGCCGCCGACCACCAGGCCGAGGAGCACCCAACCCAGGCCCAGGGCGTTGCCACCAGAGAGCTTCATGATCAGCGCCGCGGTGGTGAGCACCGCGATGGCCATGCCGGTCATGCCAAAGATATTGCCCCGGATGGAAGTGGTCGGGTGAGACAGGCCCTTCAAGGCCTGGATGAAACAGACGGACGCCACCAGGTAGAGCAGCGTCACCGTGTTCATGCTCAGGGCGAGGCCGCTCATTTGGACGCTCCCTGGGCAGAGGAAGCGGCCGGGGCCTTCTTCTCTTTCTTCTTGAACATTTCCAGCATCCGGCGCGTCACGAGAAAACCGCCGAAAACGTTGACTGCGGCCAGGGCCACGGCCAGCACGCCCATGGTCTTGCCCAGCGTTGTCTCGGTGAGCGCCGCGGCAAGCATGGCACCCACGATGACGATGGCTGAGATCGCGTTGGTCACCGCCATGAGGGGGGTGTGCAGCGCGGGGGTGACGGTCCACACCACGTGATAGCCCACGTAGATGGCCAGCACAAAGATGATTAGGTTGGTCAGGGTCGGGGAAATGATATCCATGGCCGGTCCTCTTTCTTGTTCTTTATTTCTTCTTCACTTCGCCGCCCTGGGCCATCAGGCAGGCCACGACGATGTCGTCTTCAGGGTTGACCGAGAACTTGCCTTCCTTGTCGATGACAAGTTTCAGGAAGTCCAATACATTGCGGGCATAAAGCGCCGAGGCGTCGGCCGCCACCAAGCCGGGCAGGTTCGTCTCGCCCACGAGCGTGACGCCGTGCTTGACCACGGTTTTCCCTGCCTCGGTGAGCGGGCAGTTGCCGCCCACCGACCCGTCCGGGGCAGCGGGCCCCTTCCCGGCGGCCAGGTCGACAATGACCGAGCCCGCCTTCATGGACTTGACCATCTCCTCGGTGACCAGCACCGGTGCGGCGCGGCCAGGAATGAGTGCGGTGGTGATCACCACATCAGCCTGGGCCACCCGCTTGGCCACTTCTACCTTCTGGCGGTCCAGCCAAGAGGGGGGCATCGGCCGGGCGTAGCCGCCCACGCCCTCGGCCGCGTCTTTCTCTTCCTGGGTTTCGTAGGGCACGTCGATGAACTTTGCGCCCAGGGACTCCACCTGTTCCTTGACCGAGGGGCGCACGTCGGTTGCCTCGATCACGGCGCCCAGGCGCTTGGCAGTCGCAATCGCCTGCAGGCCGGCCACGCCGACCCCCAGGATCACCACACGGGCGGCCTTGACGGTTCCGGCCGCTGTCATCAGCATGGGGAAGAAGCGCTGGTAGCGGTCGGCGGCGATCATCACCGCCTTGTAGCCCGCGATGTTGGCCTGTGAGGACAGCACGTCCATGCTCTGCGCGCGCGTGGTGCGCGGGGCGGCCTCCAGTGCGAAGGCGGTCAGGCCGGCGGCGGCGATCCGGGACAGCCCCTCGGCGTCGAAGGGATTGAGCATGCCCACCAGCACCGCGCCAGGCTTCATCTGCGAAAGTTCATCGGCGGCGGGAGCACGCACTTTCAGCACCAATTCGCAACCCAGGGCCTGCGCAGCGCCCACGATGCGCGCGCCGGCCGCCTCGTAGGCGGCGTCGGTGACGCTGGCCGCAACGCCGGCACCCGATTGAACCTGCAGCACATGGCCAGCAGCGACCAGTTTTTTCACCGTCTCCGGCGTGGCCGCGACGCGTGTTTCACCCGCCAGGGTCTCGGCGGGGATACCTATCTGCATGGGGGACTCCTCCTGAATTCGTCAGGATGCGCGAGGCTGCGCTCCTTGTAACTTAACAGTAGCTTACATGAGCTTGCACGGTCGGGCGGGGCGCGGGGACACCTCCGTACAAACCCTAGGCGAACGCGACGAGCCGCGCCCACTCGTAGCCCGTGGAAACTTCGCCTTTCCGGGCGGGAAAACCGGGCTCCCATAATCGCCCCATGACGACACGCTGGACCCCCCATGTCACTGTGGCCGCGATCATCGAGCGCGGTGGCCGCTTTCTGCTGGTGGAAGAAGAGACCTCGGACGGGCTACGTCTGAACAACGCCGCCGGCCACCTCGACCCGGGCGAGTCGCCCGAGCAGGGCTGCAGCCGCGAGGCGCTCGAAGAAACCACCCACCGCTTCACGCCCACCGCCTTGGTGGGCGTCTACCTCACCCGCTCCCACAGCAACAGCAGCGGCGAAGACATCACCTACCTGCGCCTGGCATATTGCGGCGAGCTGGGCGAGACAGTGCCGGGCGCGCGGCTGGACGCGGGCATCGTGCGCACCGTCTGGATGACGCCGCAAGAGGTTCGCGACAGCGCAGGCCGCCACCGTAGCCCACTCATCGTGCGCTGCATGGAGGACTACCTCGCCGGGCGCCGCTACCCGCTGGACATGGTCTACACCAGCCCCGAAGTGCTGGCGACCCAGGGCTGAAGGCCGCCACGCCCCTCAGAACTGATATCGGCGCAAGCCCCCATCCACCGGGATGACCGTACCCGTGATGTAGGCGGCGAGCGGCGACGCCAGGAAGGTGACCAAATTGGCCAGCTCCGCGGGCTCGCCGTAGCGGCCAACCGGGATCTCATGCTCGGACTGCCAGGCGCGAAACTCGGGCGTGTAGTTGCGAAGAATCTGCTCGGAGTTGATCCGGCCCGGTGCGATGCAGTTGACGGTCACGCCGTGCTTGCCGACCATGCGCGAGAGGCCCTTGGCCCAGCTGTGCATCCCGGCCTTGGCGCAAACGGCGCCGTTGATGTGTTGCGGCTCGCTCTTGCCCGTGATGTTGACGATGCGGCCCCACTTGCGGTCGATCATCTGGTCAATGAGGGCGTCGGCCAACTGGCGCGGCCGATGAAAGTTGAGATTGATCGCCTCCTGCCAGGCGTCCTCGCTCACGTGCAACTCCTTGAACGCGCGCGAGCCGCCGGCGTTGTTCACGAGAATATCGACGCGGCCCAGGCCTTCGAGGGCGGCGGCAGCCAGGCGGGCAGAGGCGTCTTCGGGGTAGAGGTCACACGCAATCACCACCGGCTTCTTGCCGCCGGCAGCGACGATTTCTCCGGACAACTCCTCGAGGTTTTCCACACGCCGGGCGGCGATGGCCACGTGCACGCCTTCGGCGGCCAGCCCCTTGGCAATCGCACGGCCGAGGCCCACGCTGGCACCCGTCACAAGGGCCGTCTTGTCGGAAATATGCAGGTCCATTTTTTTAATCGCCAAGGTGAAAGGCGGGCCGAAGCAGCCCACCCGCGGAGCATTCTGGAAAACAGCAGACCCGATCCGACCAGGCCCACGCAGTCCGGCCCAGCCAGACCCTCTGAGGAATCAGCGCAACTGCCCCAGCTTGTCCTGCGACGCGAGATCGACTGCGCGCTGGGCGTCTTCGGGCAGCAGCAGGCGCTCGGCCACCATCGCATCGGCGGCGGCGCGCACCGCCGCCACATAGGCAGCCGGGCTGGCATAACGCTCTTCGAGCGAGAGCCGGGGATCACCCGCAGCCTGGCGCTGCGCACGCGTCTCGGCAAAGGGCACAGCGGCGCCCTGGAGCGGGAACAGCGTCTCTGGACCAAAGCCGGCGGCGCGCGGGTTCCAACCGGTGTAGCTGGCGCGGGGGACCGCCAGCGCGAGCTGGCGCACGCCGGCAATCGCCATGCCGTCGGCGTCGGCGCGGGGCACGAAGACCGGGTAGCGGCCCAACTGCTTGGGCGGCAGCACCGACTGGTCGGCGAAACCCGCAGGGGTGTAAATGCCGGCATAGGGCAGTCCCGGGATGCCCAACGGCACTGCGGCAGCGGCATCGACCAAGGTTCCGTGCGCGCGCATCGGTACTCGGCTGGCAGGGGGCTCCTTACCAGTGGCCAGCCACTCTTGCAAGCCGGTGAGCAAGGCGCGCATCACCGCGCCGTTGTGCATCGGGTTGACGGGCAAGGCCATGGTGTCGGCGCGCCGCACGCGCTCGCCCGCGCTGCCGTAATGCGGTGTTCCGGTGAGCATGTAGACACGCACATCCGGCGGCAGGTCCAGGTGATTACCAGCAAGATCGGTCACCAGCAGCGAGGCACGCGAGGCCCACCACTCATGCTCGCTGTCGGTCTGCATCACTCGCGGGCAGGTGGCATTGAGCCGGCAGCGGAGCATCAGGCTGTCGCGGCGGCCACTGAGCGGATCGTCCAGCGCCACATAGGTAAAGGGGAACAGGTCCACCTGCCACGCGGGATCCTCCAGATGCCGTCCGTTGCGGTTGATAAGGCCGAAGCGCACATTGGTGGCCATGCGCCGGGCACCGGCAACATGCGGCATCAGCCCGTCCAGCACCGTGCGCCCCTGCAAGTCCTCGTTGAAGCCTAGGTGCAGGAAGTCGCGCAGGAACCGCCCGGACTGAGACACGCCAAAGCCGATGGCGCGCTGGACCGTGGAGCGCCCCTGAACCGCCAGCGGGTTGGCCGCGGAACCATCGCGGCGCAAGAAGGCGGCGATGTCGCGCACCGCCGCGAAGCCCATGCCCAGAACGAGCGGATCCGTGGCGGTGTATGTCACCTCGTAAAGCGCACCGGCATCGAAGCCGCTCGCAGGCCGCTGGATCTCGACCGTGGTCGGCCCGGTCGCGCGCACCGTGAGGCCGGGCGGCGTCTGGCGCGGCAAGTCCCAGCGCTGGCGCACCGTCACCGTGAGGTTGGCCGGGTTGGCCAGCCTCCACTGCAAGGTGGCCGTCGCTGGATTGCGCGTATGGTCGAAGATGAATTCCTCACGCACCGGCCCGGTCACCCCGCGCAGGGCCGGGCCCTGAAGCGCCATCTGCCCCGGCCTTGAGGGCAGGTCCGCCTGCCAACCGACCCAAAGCTGCGTGTAGCCTTGTCGCTCCAGGAAGCCGTTGCCCGGGTTGCCCTTGTCCAGGCTGTTGGCCTCAGGCACATCGTTGAAAAGCTGGGGGCCGATCTGACGGCCGCGGTTGGGAACGTCCACCAGCAAGGTGCCGTTTCCACGGGCTGGGTCGACCGGTCGCAGTAAGACGACGTCCGCCGTTGCCTCGACCCGGCCATTGGCCGTGCGAGGGGCCTTGTCGATGTCGACGATGACCGCGTTGCGCGGGTCGGCGGGGTCGAGTGCGATCGTGGCCCGGGCGGTCACCTTCTCATAAGGGCCCACCGCATCGAAGCTGCGTCCTCCGTAGGCTGGCGCTCGCTCGAGCACCTCGAAGCGGACCACCTGGGCCTGGGCAGCCAGCGCCGCCACAGCCACCACGGCAGCGCCGATTCCGCGGGCGCATGGAATCAAAGAGGTCAGCATCGAATCAACTCCTTCGTGAATGCCTGCAAGAGCGGGCTTAGTTCGGCTTCGTCTGGCTCGGTCACGCTCAATCAGGCTTGATCTGCGCGCGCTTGACGATGTCGCTCCAGATCTTCTGCTCGCGGCCGATGAAGGCTGCGTATTCACTGGAGGGGCCGCCGCCGCCCACCGCGTTGTCGGTGGCAAAGCGCTCGGTCACCGCGCTGGAGCGCAGGGCCTTGTACGACTCCTCCTGCAGCCGCTTGACGATGTCAGGCGGCGTGCCGGCCGGCACGTGTACCCCGTACCACTGCGCGGTCTCGAAATCCTTGAAGCCCATTTCGGCCACCGTGGGCACATCTGGCAGGGCCGCAATGCGCTGGGTGGTACCGACCGCGATCGCACGCAGCTTGCCCGAGCGGATGTGAGCGCCCAGGGCGGGCATGCCGGCCGACGAGGCCTGCGTGCGCCCGGCCAGCAGGTCGGTGAGCTGGGGGCCGGTGCCGCGGTAAGGGATATGGGTGATGTACATGCCCGCCACCAGCTTGAGGTATTCCATCGCCAGGTGACCCGCGCTGGCGTTTCCGGCGGAGCCGTAATTGAGCTTGCCCGGGTTCTTCTTGGCGTAGTCGACGAACTCCTTGAAGTTCTTGGCCGGCACATCCGGGTGAATGACAAAGACATTGGGCACCTTGGCCAGCAGCGTGACCGGCATGAAGTCTTTGTTCACGTCGTAAGGCTGGTTATTGAGCATGTAGGGATTGACCGCCAGCGTGCCCACGTGCGTGAGGATCAGGGTGTGGCCGTCGGGCGCGGACTTCTGCGCTTCCTGCATGGCCGTGACGCCAGCGCCGCCCGGCTTGTTCTCGACGAAGACAGAGACGCCCAGCTGCTTGGTCAGCTCGGCGGCCACCGAGCGGGCAACGATTTCCGAGGTGCCACCCGGGGCGAAGGGCACCAGGAAGCGGACTGGCTTGCTCGGCCAGGACGATTGCGCGCGGGCGGCAGGCAGGGCCACCGCGGCGGCGGTGCCAGCGGCCACTACCAGGGCCTGGCGACGAGTAATCGGTGTGTTGATGCGTTCAGTCATGTCGGTCTCCTTCGTCTTCATTTCAGCCCGGGTCGGGCAAGGTCAAGCGGCCACGCCACAGGCACTCGGCGCTATCGCCGAATGCACAAGAGGCTATGCCGCCGTTATCAGAACTGGTATCGGCGCAAACCCCCATCCACCGGGATCACCGCGCCGGTGATGTAAGCCGCCCGGGGTGAGGCCAGGAAGGCCACCAGGTTGGCCAGTTCCTCGGGCTCGCCGTAGCGGCCCACCGGGATCTCGTGCTCGGACTGCCAGGCACGGTACTCCGGGGTGTAGTTGCGGAAGATCTGCTCAGAATGAATACGGCCGGGCGGGATGCAGTTGACCGTGATGCCATGCTTGCCGACCATGCGCGAGAGGCCCTTGGCCCAGCTGTGAATGCCGGCCTTGGCGCAGAAGGCGCCGTTGATGTGTTCGGGTTCGCTCTTGCCGGTGATGTTGACGATGCGGCCCCACTTGCGCTCGATCATCTGGTCGATCAGCGCGTCGGCCACTTGGCGAGGACGGTGGAAGTTCAGGGTGATGGCCTCCTGCCAGGCCTCCTCGCTCACATGCAGCTCCTTGAAGCTGCGGGAGCCGCCAGCGTTGTTCACGAGGATGTCCACATGGCCGAGGCCCGCCAGAGCGGCAGAGGTCAGGCGCTGGGCGGCGTCCTCCGCATACAGGTCACATTCAATGAGTACGGGCTTCTTGCCGCCTGCTGCAACGATTTCTGCGGACAGCTCCTGTAGCTTGTCCACCCGACGTGCGGAGACGGCCAGTTGCACGCCCTCTGCCGCCAGCGTTTGGGCGATCGCGCGGCCAATTCCCACGCTGGCGCCCGTCACCAGGGCGGTCTTGTCTTTGAGTTGCAGGTCCATGAGTCTTGTCTCGAATTGATGGCAAATAGCGATGCAGCGCAGCGCGATCCGATGATACGAGGGCGGTTGAGCTAGAACCGTTTTCAGAATTGGTTTCATCCAATGAAACACCGTCGCGCTATTATCGGATGGTGCCATTGCCTGACCCCACCCCGGAGCGCGCCACCCCCGAGGCGGGCGCCCGCCCTTCGCTGGAAATGGCCCGGCTGATCCTGGGTCATATCGGCCTGCATTCGGCGTTCTCCGGGATGCGGATGGCGACGCCCCTGCTGGCGCTCAGCTTGGGCTATGGGACGGCGTCCATCGGGGTGCTGATGGCGCTGTTTGCAGCGGCACAGATTGCCATTGCGATGCCGGCCCGGCGTCTGGTGAGTGACCGGGGTCTCAAGTTTTGCCTGACTCTGTGCGGTGTCAGCGCTGCCTCGGGCATCGGCTTGGCCGCGGCCTGGCCGGCACTGCCGGCTCTGGGTCTGGGCGCCTTGTGTTGCGGCGGTGCGATCGGCCTGTCGCTGATCACGCTTCAGCGCCATGTGGGCCGAGCCGCCGCCTCAGACGCCGAGCTGCGCCGGGGGCTGTCCTGGGTGTCGATCGCGCCGACGGTGTCGATCTTCATCGGCCCTTTGCTGGCAGGGGCGCTGATCGACAACGCCGGCTACCAGGCCGCCTTCATGGCCCTGGGCCTGCTACCTCTGGGCAGCCTGGTGGCGGCCCGGCTGGCGCGGGAACTTCCGGTGGTACCGGCGCCCGCGCAGGCCCCCTCATCGCCGTGGTCGCTACTGCGACTGCCGAACTTTCGGCGATTGATGCTGCTCAATTGGCTCATGGGCGCTTGCTGGGATTTGCATGGCTTCATGGTTCCGGTGATCGCCCACGAACGCGGGATGAGTGCCTCGTCGATCGGCCTGCTGATGGGTGCCTTTGCGTTGGCGGCCACCTTGAGCCGGCTGGCGGTTCCCGCGATCGCCAGTCGCATGCCCGATTGGCTGGCACTGGCCAGCGCCGTCACGCTGGCCGGTGCGCTAACGGCGCTCTACCCGTTTCTCGATAGCCTGCCGTCGATGATGGCCTGCTCCTTTGCGCTGGGCGCGCTCTTGGGCGCCGTGCAGCCGCTGGTGATGATCCTGATCCACAGGGTGGCGCCCGAACACCGCCAGGTCGATGCCATGGCGGTGCGCATGATGATGTTCAACGGTTCGGGCATCGCCATGCCCATGGTCTACGGTGCAGCCGGCCTCGCACTGACCGTCTCGGAGGTGTTTCATGCCGCGGGCGTGGTGGTTTTTCTCGGGGGCGGGCTGGGCATTCGGGCGGTGCTCAGGCTGCTGCGTGAACAAAAAGAGGCCGAAAGGGCTCTTCCACCTGTTTGAGAGGCCCGCAAATTCGGACAACGGGCGCTTGGCGCGATGTTGCCAGGCCATATCAAACACGTTCTCGAGATTCACCAGGGACAAGGCGGGCACGGCAGCGCCCTGCGCGTCGGCCAAGATGGCGTAGCACGGATTCAGAACAACGAGCCGACCATGCCCCCTTCAACCGCCACGGTCGATCCGGTGACAAAGCCGGCCTGCGAGGAGGCGAGGAAAGCGACCACGCCACAGACTTCTGCCTGCTGGCCCATGCGGCCCAGGGGCGTCATTTTCTTGCGCGCCTGCATCTGCTCGGGCGTGTAGGCAGCAGCGCCCACGCGATGCGAGGTGTCGATCAGCGCTGGCGCCACACAGTTGGCAGTGATGCCGTGCGCGCCGACCTCGTTGGCCAAGTGGCGCACATACGCCGTCACACCCGAGCGGAACACCGTCGACAGGCTGTGGTGCGGCATCGGCTGCTTGACGGAGGCCGAGGTGATGGCGACGATGCGCCCCCAGCCGCGCTCTGTCATGAGCGGAAGCATCTGGTTGGCGACCTGGATCACGCTCCAGAGCTGGTTGCGATAGGCCTCCTGCCAGCGCGCCTCTTCGGTCTCTTGGAGCGTGGCGCGCAGCGGGTTGGGCGCGCGACCGGTGTTGAGCACAAGGATGTCGAGGCCACCGAACTCGGACTGGATGGTCTGCGCCAGCCGCAGGACGTCGGCGGGCACCAGCATGTCACCCGCCACCGCCAGAGCCCGCACACCGTGCGTGGCGGCAATCTCGGCGGCAGCGGCCTCGAGCTTGTCTGCGCTGCGGGCGAAAAGCACCACGTGCGCGCCCTCGGCGGCCAGGGCATGGGCGATGTTGCGGCCCATGCCGCCGCTCGATGCGGTGACCAACGCCACCTTGTCCTTGATGCCCAGGTCCATGGCGATGCTCCCAAAAAGGGTCAGGCAGCCGGGGCGGTGACGACCACCTCGTCACCCTCGACCGTGAACTGGTGCGGCATGTCGGCCGAGGCCCACTCTAGGTACGCCAGCACCTCGTCAAACTTGGCGTCACCCCGCTTGAGAGCCTGTGGGCGGTAGTAGGCGTCCATGGCCACAGGCAGAAAGGACACCCGCGCGATGCCCTGCTGGGTGACGACGGCCTTGGCCAGCATGCTCAGAGTGCATGCCTTGCCATAGGGCATCAGCGGGAACTCCGGGTCCAGATCAATGTGGTTGCGCACTGCGCCATGAGCCCAGGCCGGTTCGCTCCAGGAGGGCGCCGGGAAGCCCTTGGTCATGGCAAACACGCCCAGGCTGTAGAAGATCGGCTTGCCACGGTACATCTCGATGGCCTTGGGCAGGTGCGGCGCGTGGCCGACCACCATGTCAGCGCCGGCCTCGATCGCCTGGTGGGCCACAGTGACCTGGTAGTCGCAGATCACACGCGGGATGCGAATGATGCCGGCGTGGAAGGCCAGGATGACAACATCCGCCTCCTGCCGCAGGGCGCGGATGTCCTCGAGCAGAAGGGCCAGGTCTTTCGGGTCAGGTTCGGTGCGCACCCGCACCGGCTGGTGCGGACCGCGCGTCTCGTAGGCGGTCTTGACCCGGATCGAGGCCACACCAGGCTTGCCCGGGCCCGCCTCGGTGCCAGCCGTCGCCACGGCCGTCCAGCCGACATAGGCCACCCGCACACCGTTTTTCTTGACGATGGCCGCCTTGCGCGCCTCGGCCAGATCGCGGCCGGCGCCGGTGACCTGAATGCCCCTGGAGGCGAACAGCTCACGGGTGTCCAGCATGGCCTCAACGCCGGCGTCAAAGCTGTGGTTGTTGGCCATGGTGACGGCATCGAAACCGCCGTCGGTATAGATCTGCGCCATCTCGACCGGCTGTCCCACTTGCGGGGCTAGCGCGCTCTCGACCTTGCGGTCCGAGTAGGTGCGCATGCAGTTGACGAAGCGCATGTCGACCGATTGCAACGCGCCCAGAACGCCCTGGGTGTAGCCCTCGATCGGGAAGCCGTGCTTGGGACCGTGGGCGGGACCGCAGTCGCCGCCAATCAGCAAGGAGGCAGAGGTAGGCATGAAATCTCTCGGTTGTGCGCTGTCGGTACTGGATTGGGGAGGCTTATTTGGGCAGCAGCATGTCCACGATGACCCGCACCAACTCCACATAACTGCGGGCCACCACATAGAGCAGGCCGGTGCCGACCAGCACCAGGGGCGCCGCCCACAGGGCGCCTGTCATGAACACCGCCAGCAGGCCTAGAAGGAACACGCCCACGGTCAGGACAAGAACGCCCCGGTCGCCATGTTTGACCAGCATGTGCAAGGTGCGGTAGGTGGGCTGCGATCCGTCTTCCACGGCGTTCTCCTTGGTTTGATTCGAGGGAAAGTGTAGCATCGGCAACCATTCATCGGCATTCGTTTCACTGATCGGAACTAGTTGACCGACCATCCGGCGACCGGGCCAAGATTCCGACCATTGGAATGAGTGCTGAAAATAAGAGATGCCTGTAGCATGCAGTCGCACTGGGTTGGGCACACGCCGCAGGGCCTCGCCAACGGGCATTCGCCAAAAAAAACGATGGAGACACGCATGAAACCCGCACATTTGAACCGCCGCCAGGCCTTGGCATTGCCGCGGACGCTTTGGGGTTCAGCGGCCGGGCAGATTGACATGAGCCACACCGAAATGACCACCTTCGTCGCCCGGGACTTCAAGTACTGGGGCGAGGTGATCCGGGCCGCCAACATCAAGCCGGAGTAAGCACACCATGACAGCTCAAACGACCGAGCCGGTCAACTGCCCGCCGCTTGAAACTGCGGTCGTCCGCTTCGTCCTGGGGTTTGGCATCGAACATGTCACGCCCGAGCTGCGGGTGATGGTCAGCCGGGTGCTGCGCGACCAGTTCAGCTCGCAGGTGGGCAATACCCGCCTGCCTTGGTCGAGGCAGGTCCGCGCCCTGGTCGACGCGCAGCACATTCAGGGACGCAGCCGCATCATCAGCAGCCTGCAACAGGTCAGTGCGGCAGACGCGGCCTTCATTAACGCCACCTATGCCCACGGCTTTGAGTACGACGAAGGCCATCGCCCGAGCAACAGCCACCCGGGCAGCTGCGCGGTGGCCACGGCGTTTGCCGTCGGCGAGGAAGTGGGTGCCTCGCTCGACGAGGTGATCACCGCCATCCTCATGGGGTACGAGGTGTACGCGCGCATCGGTGTGCTGGCCGCGCCCGACCTGATGCAGCGCGGCTTTCACCCGGCCAGCGCACTGGCCAGCTTCGGCGCCGCCGCCGTCTGCGCGAAGCTTCGCAAGTTCGACGCTGAAACCACCCTGCACGCACTGGCCATTGCCCTGAGTCATGCCTCGGGCGCAGCCGAGTACGCGTCCACCGGCGGTTCGGTCAAACGGGTGCACCCGGGCATCGGGGTGCGCGGCGGGATGATGGCGGCCGACCTGGCCCGCGCCGGCATCACCGGACCGCGCGCGTTTCTCAGCGGGGTCAAAGGCTTCTACAAAGCCTTTTTGCAGCGCGAACCCGCCGCCGATGCCGCGGCGCGCTTCGGCTTTAACAGCGCCTACGAAATTCGGCGCGGCGGCTTCAAGCGCTATTGCTGCTGCGGGGCCAACCATGCCGCCATCGACATCCTCACTGCGTATGCGGGGCGCCTGGCCGACATCGAATCGGTCTCGCTGCGCATCCCGCGTTTGAGCAACACCATGGTGGGGCTGGTCAACACCAACACCTACACCCCGGGCAATATCGAGCAGGTGCAGTTCAGTCTCCCGGCGCAGGCGGCGTTTGCGCTGCTGGGCTACGGCAACGGCTATGGCGCCCACCTGCGCTATCTCGAGGGCACGCTGGATATGGACCTCGTCTTGGCCACTGCGCGCAAGGTGCAACTGGTCGAGGCGACCGAATACGACAAGCGCTATCCCGGCAAGTTCGTGACCGAAGCCACGGTGACCTTCAAAGACGGCCGGCAGGAAACCACCTTTGTCGAGAACTCCCTGGGAACACCCGACAACCCCATGGACGAGGCCGCTCACGATGCCAAGTTCCTGGAGCTCACCGTCGACGTGCTGGGTGAGGCCCGCGCGCGCGCCCTGCTGCAGACGCTGCACGCCCTGCCCTCGGACCTGACGCCGCAAGCCCTCACCGCCTTGGCGGCCGCCGAGGCCCGCTGATTTCACCCCTAACCATCCAAGAGGAAGTTGACATGCAACGGCTCGAGACCGACGTCGCCATCATCGGCGCAGGCATTTCCGGTTTGGTGACCGCCCTGCGCCTGGCCGATCAGGGCGTACGCTCCCTGGTGCTGGAAAAAGGCGCCGAGGACCGATACCCGTGCAACACCCGCGTCGCGGGCGGCGCCTTTCACGTGGCCCACCGCGACGTGGCGGAAGACCCCGAGATCATTCGCCATGCGGTGGTCACCCGCACCAAGGGCGCCGCACGCGAGGACCTGGTCGACGCGCTGGTCAACGACATAGGCGGGGCAACCCAGTGGCTGCGCGACAAGGGGGTGCGCTTCATCAAGGTGGGCCATGAAACCTACCGTCGGCACACCCTGGCGCCGCCGATCGCCACCCACGGCCGCCGCTACTGGGAAGGCCGTGGCGGTGACGTTCTGCTGCGCACCCTGGAGGCAGCGCTGATCAAGGCCGGGGGTGGCATCCTGCGGGGCACCCGTGCCCGCGAGCTGGTGATGCACGCGGGCGCCTGCACGGGTGTGCGGGGCGAACAAGCGTCGGGCCCGATCGAGATCGCCGCGCGGGCGGTGGTGGTCTGCGATGGCGGCTTTCATTCCGACCCGGCCCTCATGCGCGAGTTCATCAGCCCCGCACCCGAGAAAATGCTGCAACGCAATGCCGGGACCGGCACCGGCGACGGCATCCGCATGGCCCGCGCGGTGGGCGCGCAAGTGGTGGGGATGGACCGTTTCTACGGCCACGTGATGTCGCAAGACGCGATGACCAATCCGGATCTGTGGCCCTTCCCGATGATCGACTTCGTCTGCGCAGC
>JAURKV010000240.1 GCA_030831585.1 Ramlibacter sp.
GCCAGGCCGTAGCGCTGGCACAGAAGGGCGTCGATGCCGTACTTCTCGCCCATCGCGGCAAAGGCTGGCGCCAAACTCGCCAGCGATCCGGCGTGGGTCTGGGGGCGTGGCGTCTCGTCCTGCGCCAGCACCACCTCAGCGCCAGCACGCGCCGGTACGACAGATTTGTAATGCCCACCTGCCTGGGCGGCAGCCGCGCGCTGCTGCGAGGCCAGGGCGTAGTCGTCGCACTGGCTGCGGGAAAAGCCCTCCATCGTCGCCACCGCGTCGGCGGCCAGCCCGATGGGAACCAGCGTGGTGTCACGCTGGAAGTCAAAGTCGTGGGTCAGCGGCCCCTGGTCGCTGGCCATGGGCACCCGGGACATCATTTCGACGCCGCCCCCCACTGCCAGACCATCGCTGTGCATCGCCTGCCAGCCGGCAAACTGCACCGCGCTCAGGCCCGAGGCGCAGTAGCGGTTGATCGTCATGCCAGCCACCGCGTCACTCCAACCGGCCTGCAACAGGGCCAGTTTGCCCAGGTTGGCGCCTTGGTCGGCGGTCTGGGTGACGCAGCCAAAGACGCCGTCGACCACCTGGGTGGTGTCCAGCGCATGACGCTCGGCGAGCGCCCGCAGGGGCTGCGCGAGCAGTTCTACCGGCTTGATCGCCTTGAGGGATCCCTTGTCGCTACCCCGCCCACGAGGGGTGCGCAGTGCATCAATGATCAGGGCCTGATTCATGCGGCAAGTCTCCTGCTTTCTGCCCGGCCGGGAGACGGGTCGGTGGGCGATGGCATGGGCGTGGCCCGCAGGCACGCCCTGCTCATTGCCACAGAGGTCCACTGAATCCAGCGACGAGTCATCCACGCTCCCCAGTTCGGGCGGAGTGTACGGTCTGGGTTCAGTTATGAAAGCTAGAGGGAACCCGGGGGTCCCCCGCCGGTTGTCAAGGACCGAGCTCGTACAGCACTTGGCGCACCTGGATCGGCCCTGAGCAGGCCGAGCAACTGACCTGAAGCCGAAGCGGCTGGCCGCAAGGGCGGTGCCGAAGCAGCAGCGGGGGGCCCTCTGAGGAAACGTAATAGGTGTCGCCCCAAACCAGGAGGGCAAGTAGGACGGGGTAGTAGTCGATGCCTTTGTCGGTCAGACGGTATTCACTTCGGCCGCCGCCGATGTCGCGCAACCCGAGCACGCCGGTCTCCGTGAGCCAGGTCAGTCGCTCCGACAGAATGTTGCTGGCCATGCCGGTGTCGCGCTGGATCTCGTCGAAACGGCGCAAGCCGGTAAAGATGGAGCGCAGCACCAGTGAGGCCCAGCGGTCACCGGTGAGCTGCGCCACCTCGATGAGCACACCGGGCGCCTCGGCGGCGGCCTGCCGCTTTTGCCTGCGACGGCTGTACTCGGGCGGCATCCAGCCGACCCCGGGACCTTCCTCCCAGTCGATGTCGCGGGCTGAGATCTCATCGCCGCAGCAGGCGCAGGTGGGCACCGCCTCGAATGGGTGGCCGCAAGCGGCATGCCGCAGCCGAACATCCAGCGAGGCGGGGGTGCGTGACCAGCGCCGCTCCCAGCGCAACATCATCAGCGCCGTCCAGTACATGTCCTGGCCCTTGGAGGTGATGCGGTACTCATGGCGCAGGGGCCGGGTCGAATAGGGCACTTTGTCGAACACACCGGCTGCCACGAGGCGCTTGAGTCGGTCGGACAGGGTGGTTTTAAGCAGACCCGTACGAGCCTGGAATTCGTCAAAGCGGCGTACGCCCAGCCAGGCGGCCTGCATCACCAGCAGAACCGAGGTGTCGCCCACAACCTCCAGGGCCCGCCAGATGGAGCAGGTGCGGATCCAGCCCGCGTTCTCCGGAGCGCTCATGTCAGTTGGCGCACCAGCGCCTGGAGCTGGGGAGCGATTTCGCGGCGCAGCCAATCGGGATCCATGGGCAGGCCGTGAAAGGAGCAGTTGATGGCGGCGGGCTCATTACGGTCGATGCGGCCCAGGGGAACGGCCACCGCCTGGACATCCGGATAGATCTCGCCGACGGAGATGCAGCAGCCATGCCGAGGGTAGGCGCGAACCCCCTCGGTGAGCCCCCGATGGTGTTGACGCCACTCCTCGGGCTGCTTGACCTGCAACTGATTGAGCAGCGACTCACGTTCGGCGGGGCGGCATGACATCAGCAAGGCGCGCCCCACCGCCGTACCGGCCAAGGAATGGCGGGTGCCGATTTCCATCGGGTAGACCCGTCGGTTCCAGTGCCGCGCCGACTCGATGTAGACGATGCTCAGACGGTCCCGAATGCCAATCGAGACGGTGCCTCCAGTGCTGCGCGCCAGCTCCATCATGAGGGGCCGAGCCTGCCGGCGCAGGGTGAACTGGGCCAGTACCGGGTGCCCCAGGGAGAGCACCGCCGACCCGAGCTGGTACTTCCCATATTGCTCGGTGGGTGCGAGATAGCCCAGGCAGCTCAGGGTGTAGGCCAGCCGGGAAACGGTGGCGGCCGGCAGGTGCAGGCGCTGGGCCAACTCCTTGTTGCCCAGAATGGGCTCCTCGGGCGTGAAGCACCGAAGCAGCTCGAGGCCACGGGCAAGGGTGGTGGCGAACTGACGGTCACCCTCGTATTCCTCGAGCCCGGCAGGGACGCGGCGCGGCGGCGCCACGCGTTGGGGATTCAGCATATCGGCAAGAGTTTTGATATATCGAAATTGTATCGTTCGCGGTCTGGGGCGCGCCTAGACTCTGGCCACGATCAACCCGGCGACCTCGGCCGGGAACATCAGGAGACACGCCATGAAGCGAGATGCGCTGCCGGTCCATGACATCCCGGCGCTGAACGGGAACAACGCGCCCGTTCTTCAGGAGGACACATTCACCGCGCTCGAGGTGATTGGCAAAGTGCCTACCGACCTCAATGGCCTGTACGTGCGCAACGGCCCGAATGCCTTCTACCCGCCCGATTGGCGCTACCACGCCTACGACGGCGACGGGATGCTCCACGCGGTGCGCTTTGCGCAGGGAGAGGTGAGCTACCGAAACCGCTGGGTGCAGACCGCCGCACTGAGCGAGGAGCAGGCCGCCGGTCGCGCCCTCTGGAAGGGCCTGAAGGAGCCGATGCGAGCCGACCGGCCGGACGAGCCACTGAAGAACACCTCCAACACCGACGTGAAGTACCACGCCGGTCGGCTGATCACCATGTGGTACCGCTCCGGCATGCCTTATGCGCTGGATCCGGAGACGCTGCAGACGCTGGGAACGGCGGATTTCGATGGCGCGATCAGCCGCATTTCGGCCCACTCCCGGCCCGACGAGCACACAGGGGAGCTGCTGTTTTTCGACTACTCGATCACCGCGCCCTACATGCAATACGGCGTGGTCGGACCCGACCGCAAGCTGCGCCACAAGATCGACATCGACATGCCCGGCCCTGGGCTGCCGCACGACATGGCGGTCACCGAGCACTACACCATCTTGCACGACTTCCCCTTGCGACCGGACCCCGAGGCGCTCGCGGCCGGTCGCTACAAGGTTCGCTTCAACCCGGACCAGCCCTCCCGCTTTGCCGTCGTCCCCCGCTATGGTCAGGCCAGCGAGATACGCTGGTTCGAAGCTGCGCCCACCTACATGCTGCATGTGGTCAATGCCTGGGAAGAGGGCGACGAGGTGGTCATGGTGGGCACGCCCTACCGGACATACCAAGACGTGCATGGCCGCATCGACGCGCGCCGGCTGGAACAAACCATCCATTTGCGGCAGCGGGACTTCCTGCTCCATGAGTGGCGCTTCAACCTCAAGACAGGCCAGACGCGTGAACGCACGATCGACGACGTGCTCAATACGGAGTTTCCGGCGATCAACAGCGCTTTCCAGGGGCGCAAGAACCGCTGGTCCTATCACATCGTGTTTCCACAGGGTGGGCGGGAGGAACCGCGCTTTCCGGGGTTGGTGAAGTACGACCTCGACACCGGTGGCTACATCGCCTACAGCGCCGGCCCGCGTTACTTCTACAACGAGGCAGGCTTCGCGCCCCGGGACAATCCGCAGTCCGAGGACGACGGCTACCTGGTCATGCTGGTGTGGAACCCGGTCGACGAGCGCTCCGAGGTGCAGATTTTTGACGCCCTTGGTGCCCGCCTGGCGGAGGGGCCCGTCGCCCGGGTGGTCCTGCCGCGTCGGGTGCCACACGGCTTTCACGCCACCTTCGTGAGCGAGCAGACCCTGCGCCGCTGGAAGTGAACCCATGATCCTGGTTCCACGCGAGAAGATCGACGAGTACACCCGCCGCGGCTGGTGGGACGAACGCATGATCGGTGAGATCTTCATCGAACAGGCGCAGCGCCTGGGCGACCGCTTGGCCGTGGCCGACCCGCCCAACCGGATGCAACTGACCGGCGAGGCGCCGCTTCGCTGGAGCTGGGCCGCGCTGCAAGAGCAGGTGGGCCGCTGGCTCGACGTCCTGCATACACACGGCCTGCGCAAGGACGATGTGGTGGTGGTCCAAATGCCCAATGTGGTCGAGTTACACCCCATTTACCTGGCCTGTGCGATCGCCGGCGTGGTGGTCTCTCCAGTGCCTGTTCAGTACCGGGCACACGAACTGGCGCATGTGGTCGAGGTGAGCCAGGCGCGAGTGGCGATCGCCGCCACGCGGGTCGGAAGCCACCGCGCCGCAGAGCACTGGCTGGCGCACCAAGCGCAGCTGCCTGGCCTGCGCGAGGTCTGGACGCTGGGCCTGGACGCACCCGCCGGCGCGTTCGACCTGGGGCCAGCCCTGGCAGCGGCTTCGGCCTGGAGCCCGGAGCGCATGCGTGCGCACATGGCTGCCATTGGCCTGTGCGCGCACGATGTCTTCACCATCTGCTGGACTTCGGGCACCGAGGCCCGGCCCAAGGGTGTGCCCCGTAACCACAATGAGTGGCTGATTATTGGCCGGTCGGTGATCGATGGTGGTCAGATCCCCGATGGCGCGCAGATGGTCATTCCCTTTCCCTTCGTGAATATGGCGGGAGTGTCGAGCAGCCTGATGGCCTGGCTGGTGGCTGGCTGCGGCCTGCACCAGCATCACCCCTTTGACCTGGACGTCTTCATCCAGCAATTGCGCGATCAGCCGATCGACTACAGCGTGGCGGCGCCGGCTGTGCTCAACCTGCTTCTCAAGCAGCCAGAAAAGCTGGCAGGAGTGGACCTTTCTCGCCTCAAGCGGGTCGGCTCGGGCGGAGGCCCCCTGTCGGAGTGGATGGTGCAACAGATGGCCTCGCAGTTTGGCATCGAGGTGGTGAACTACTTCGGCTCCAACGAGGGCGCCTCCCTCGTCGCGGCCCCGATGGACGTTCCGGACCGCGCCCAGCGCGCCATTTATTTCCCTCGTGTGGGTGTGCCCGGCTACGAGTGGACCCTTTCCAATGCGCGCAAGGTCACCACACGGCTGGTCGACGTCGAAAGCGGGGAGGACATCCACGAGCCAGAGCGTGTGGGTGAACTGCGCTTCAAGGGCCCCACCATCTTCAGCGGCTATTACCGTGCCCCGGAACTGACCGCGCGCGCCTTCGACGACCAGGGCTACTACCGCACCGGTGATTTGTTCGCAATCGCAGGCGACAGGAGCCAGTTCTACCGCTTCGCCGGTCGTCACAAGGACATCGTGATCCGGGGCGGCATGAACATCTCCTCCGAGGAGGTGGAAAACCTGCTTCTGGGTCATCCCCAGGTGCGGGAGGCCGCAGTGATTGGTGTGCCCGACACGGTGCTGGGCGAGAAAGTGTGCGCGGTGGTGGCACCCCAGCCCGGGCAGGCTCCCACACTCGAGAGCCTTGTGCACTACCTGCGTCATGAGGCGCAGGCGGCCGCATTCAAATGGCCCGAGCACCTGGTGCTGGTCGACGCCTTGCCCCGTAACCCGGTCGGCAAGATTCTCAAGCGCGAGCTGCGCGAGCGCTTCAGCGTCGCTGCAGCGGCCACCACCGCCCAGTGCGTATCAGGCGCCTCGGGCCAACCCACAGAGCCGATGGAGTCCCGCGCATGAAACCAGTTTTGCTCCTTATTCCCGGCATGCTCAATGACGGCCGCGTCTGGGCCGAGGTCGCAACGCTGTTGGCGGGAGAGGCCGACATCCGGATTGCCGAGGTCTCACGCCAGGACAGCATCGCCCGGATGCGGGGCGACGCCTGGGCCCAGGTGGCCGATGTGCCGGCCAACGTCCCCTTGGTCGTGGCCGGCTTTTCGATGGGCGGCTATGTGGCCCTGGAGATGCTGGCCCATCCCGCACGCCCAGTTCAGGGGCTTTTGTTCATGTCGACATCGGCCATGCCCGAGACCGAGCAAAGCCGGGTGGTGCGCGAAAAGACACTGGCTGCTATGGCCGCCGACTTCCCCCGGTTCGTCAGCGGCGTCCAGTCCTTCAATACCTATTCCACCGACCCGGTACTGGGCGCCCAGTTGCGTCAGATGATGCTGGACATCGGGGCCGAGACGGGCCGCCGCCAAGTGCAGGCCATCATGGGCCGGCAGGACCACCGGGCGCTGCTGGAAAATCTGCCCATGCCGGTCCGCGTTCTGGTCGGTCGCCACGACCGGGTCACGCCGCCGCCGCTGTCGGAAGCACTGGCGCAGCAGATCGCCCAGGCACAGCTCGAGATCATCGACGACGCGGGGCACATGCTGCCGCGCGAAAAGCCGGAGGCCGTGGCACGCGTGCTGCGGGAATTGATTTCAGGGACAACAACAACCGATACAGGAGACAACTCATGAAAAAACGCGCATTGCTCGCTGCTGCTGCAGCC
>JAURKV010000241.1 GCA_030831585.1 Ramlibacter sp.
AGCAGCGGGCCGTTTTGCTTGGGGAACTGCTGGGACCTGACCTCGGAAACCTAGGAAACCGCACCATGTCCGACAAGATCATCATTTTCGACACCACCTTGCGTGACGGCGAGCAATCGCCCGGCGCCTCGATGACCCGCGACGAAAAGCTGCGTATTGCCCGCCAGCGCGAGCGCCTGAAGGTCGACGTGATCGAGGCGGGTTTTGCTGCTAGCTCAAACGGCGACTTCGAGGCGGTGCAGGCGATCGCCAATGCGATCAAGGACTCCACCGTTTGCTCGCTGGCCCGCGCCAATGACCGCGATATCGCTCGCTCGGCCGAGGCGCTCAAAGGTGCCAATCGCGCCCGCATCCACACCTTCATCGCCACCTCTCCGCTGCACATGGAAAAGAAGCTGCGGATGACGCCCGACCAGGTCTTCGAGCAGGCAGTGCAGTCGGTGCGCTTTGCCCGCAACCTGTGCGCTGACATCGAGTTCTCCGCCGAGGACGGGTCGCGCAGCGAGATTGACTTTCTTTGCCGGGTGTTCGAGGCGGTCATTCGCGAAGGAGCCACCACCATCAACGTGCCTGACACGGTAGGCTACGCGGTGCCCGAGCAGTACGGCGAGTTCATTCGCAGCCTGCGTGAGCGAATTCCCAACTCCGACAAGGCGATCTGGTCGGTCCACTGCCACAACGACCTGGGCATGGCGGTGGCCAACTCCTTGGCCGGGGTGAAGATCGGTGGTGCCCGCCAGATTGAGTGCGCGATCAACGGCCTGGGCGAGCGCGCCGGCAATTGCTCGTTCGAAGAAGTGGTGATGTCGCTCAAGACGCGTCGTGACTTCTTCGGCCTTGACGTGGGCATCGACACCCAACACATCGTCGCAGCCAGCCGCATGGTCAGCCAGACCACCGGCTTCGTGATCCAACCCAACAAGGCGGTTGTGGGCGCCAATGCCTTTGCGCATGCCTCGGGCATTCACCAAGACGGCGTGCTCAAGGCCCGCGACACGTATGAAATCATGCGTGCTGAGGATGTGGGCTGGAGTGCCAACAAGATCGTTCTGGGCAAGCTCTCCGGACGCAATGCCTTCAAGCAGCGCCTGCAGGAACTTGGCGTGGAATTGCAGAGTGAGGCCGAGATCAACGCTGCTTTCACTCGGTTCAAGGACCTCGCTGACCGCAAGAGCGAAATCTTCGACGAGGACATCCTGGCTCTGGTCAGCGGTGAGGCTTCAGGCAGCAGCGAGGAGACCTATGGATTCGTCTCGCTGGCCCAACACAGCGAGACTGGCGAGCGCCCTCAGGCCCGAGTGGTTTTCACCGTGGCTGGTCATGAGGTGCATGGGCAGTCCGATGGCAACGGCCCGGTCGACGCCTCGCTCAAGGCCATCGAGAGTCATGTCAAGAGCGGTGCCGAGATGGTGCTTTATTCGGTCAACGCGATCAGCGGGTCGACCGAGAGCCAGGGTGAGGTGACCGTCCGCCTGCAGAACGCTGGTCGGGTGGTCAATGGCGTAGGGGCCGACCCCGACATCGTGGTTGCGTCCGCCAAGGCCTACCTGAGCGCGCTCAATAAGTTACAGAGTAAAGCTGAGCGGGTGGCGGCTCAGGGCTGAAGAGGCAACCTATAATTCCCGATGAGTCTTAGGAATCGTCTCTAACTCATTGAATTTGTGAAGGTTTGCGGTTTTAATCGGGTCTTCATCGTGGAAATTTGCACGATATGGACCCGTTGAGACGCCGCGGAGCCTTTGTGCCGGAATCGACAATGCCCCTCAAGCCCTGCGTTTCTGCTGTTGCCTCCCCATTCGCCAGCGTTTCTGGATGCGCCACACATTGGCGTGCGATGCTGGCGGCCGTGATCTTGGTGTTTGCCGCCTCCGCCCTGGCTCCCGCGGCCCAGGCGGCTGGCAACTCGGAGGCGGGTCAGAGCAAGCCCGGGGCCAATGCGCCTAAGTCGACCAAATCCGCCAACTCGGGAAAAACGGGTAAATCGGCTAACACGAGCAAATCGGCCAGTACGGCCAGGGCTGGCTCCAAAGCTTCCCCCAAAGCCAAGCGACGGGCCGCAATGTCTGCTGCGCCTGCCCGACCGTCCTACGGTCAGATCGCTGGCCTACACGCTACCCCGGATGACCTTGCCCTCAAGTCGAGCGTTGCCCTGGTGATCGACCAGGACACCCAGGAGGTCTTGCTTCAAAAGAACCAGCGAGCGGTGTTGCCCATTGCCTCGCTCACCAAGCTGATGACGGGGACCATCATTTCCGAAGCCAAGCTGCCAATGGACGAGCTGATCACCATCACGCAGGATGATGTGGACACCGAGAAGGGAAGCGGTTCGCGCCTCCATGTCGGTGCTGTGCTCACCCGAGCTGAAGCCATGCATCTCGCCTTGATGGCCAGCGAAAACCGGGCTGCCCATGCGCTGGGCCGCACTTATCCGGGCGGTCTCTCGTCCTTTGTGAGTGCGATGAATGCCAAGGCGCGCCAGCTTGGCATGCAGGCCACGACCTATGTCGAACCGACCGGGCTGTCGAGTCGGAACCAGTCGTCAGCCCAAGACTTAGCCATCCTGGTCGCGGCGGCGGCGATCGATCCGATGCTCCGTGAGTACTCCACCTCTCACGGCGCCCAGGTGGCTGTGGGCAAACGCGTCCTCCAATACAACAACACCAACCGCCTGGTGAAGAATCCCGACTGGGACATCGGCTTGCAAAAGACCGGCTATATCTCCGAGGCTGGCCAGTGCCTTGTGATGCAGGCCCGTATCGCAGGTCGCAAGGTGATCATGGTGTTCCTTGACTCTGCAGGAAAGCTCAGCCGTATCGGCGATGCAGAGCGCGTTCGTCGTTGGGTGGAGCACAACGCCGGGAGCCTCAACCCTGTGAATCTTGTGCCAATGCGCACCAGCAACACCTTCCCCGGGGGCAGCAGCTGAGCGGTGCTCGGAGATAGGCTAGCCCCAGCCCCTCTCGGGGCTGACAAAAACGGCTCCTGAGGGAGCCGTTTGTCTTGAGACGCTTGCGCAGGCAAGAGCGCAGCGCTGGGGCCGGCGCTAGGTGATTTCCTGATGGTGACCGAGCGCGGCAGATATCTCGGCCGCGGTTGCCTGCAGGCGGATGAGCCAGGCCTCATCCAGGCGGTCGGCTGGCGCCGAGATCGACAGGCCAGCCACGAGGCGGTCCTGGTCGTCGTAAATGCCAGCCGCCATGCACCGCACACCTAACTCCAATTCCTCGTTGTCACGTGCGATGCCGTGTTGACGTGCCTTGTACAGCTCCCGCTCGAGCACGGGCAGCTGCGTGATGCTGTTGCGGGTATGGCCGGCCAGACCGGTGCGAGTGGCGTAGGCGCGCACCCGCGGCGGGTCGTCGGCCGCTAGGAACAGTTTGCCGGTGGAGGTGAGGTGCAGCGGCGCCCGGGCACCGATCGCACGCACCACCTGCATTCCAGAGCGTTCGCTGTAGGCGCGCTCGATGTAAACGATCTCGTCGCCTTGTCGCATCGAGAGGTTCACCGGCTGCTGGATCTGCTTATGCAACTCTCGCATCGGCAGGAGGGCCGCGTCACGTACGTTCAGACGGCCTTTGACCAGATTACCCAGCTCGAGCAAACGCATGCCGAGCCGATAACTGCCGGGCTCCGGTCGGTCGACGAAGCGACCGAGCGTCAGATCATTGAGGATGCGGTGGGTTGTCGAGGGGTGCAGCCCGGTGCGCTCGCTGATTTCCTTGAGCTGCATGGAGTCCTCCCGTGAGGCCAGCACGTCAATGAGCGCGAACATCCGCTCGATCACCTGGATGGTTGGCTTGGGTGCGGCCCCGCCAGCGGTCTTCTTCATGGACATCCCTCCTGAGACCGCATTTTATCTGATGAAATCCTCCTGACCCTCACGCCGATGCAGGCGCGGCCTTACCGAAGTCGGCGGGGTCGACCCACTGCCCCTCTTCCAGCAACTCGTAGGGTCGGAAGCGGGCCTTGTAGTCCATCTTGGGGCTCTCGGCGATCCAGTAGCCAAGGTAGACGCGGGGCAGGCCCAGTTGGCGTGCCTGGGCGATTTGCCAGAGCACACCGTAGGTGCCGTAACTGGCGCCAGCTTCGGGCTCGTAGAAGGTATAGACGGCCGATAAGCCGTCGGTCAGCACATCGAGGATCGACACCATCCGCAAGGGACCCGGGCTGCCATCGGGCAGGGGTTCGCGGAACTCCACCAAGCGGGAATTCACCCGACTCTGCAACAGGAACTGGGTGTACTGGTCGATGCTGTCCTGGTCCATGCCACCGCCGCTGTGCCTGCCGGCCTGGTAGCGAAGGTAGAGCTGGTAGTGCTCGGGCATGAAGCACATACGCAGGACCCGGGCTTGCAGGTTAGCGTGCTGGCGCCAGGCCCGTCGCTGGCTCCGGCCTGGCGTGAAGTCGTTGACCCGGACCCGCAGTGCGACACAGGCCTGGCACCCATCGCAATAGGGCCGGTAGGTGAACATGCCGCTGCGTCGGAAACCCCGTGCCACCAGGTCGGAGTAGGCGTCGTTGTGAATCAGGTGGCTCGGAGTTGCTACCTGCGAGCGCGCTTGGCGCCCAGGCAGGTAGCTGCAGGGGTAGGGCGCCGTTGCATAGAACTGCAGCGTCTGCAGCGGGAGGTCCTGGAGATGGGTCACGCGTCCGTCGAAAAGGTCGGGGAAGAATGCAGGAGTTCGCGCCAGTATACGGAGTCAAACTGCCAGGCCAGTGGCCTGGCGGCAAGCGCTTCGGGTAGCCCCGCCAGGAACTCCGCCCGAGGCACAGGCCTGGCCCCCAGGGAGGCCAGGTGCCGGGTCTCTTGCTGGCAGTCGATACGCTCGACGCCTTGGGCACGGGCCAGGGCCACCAACCCCGCTAGGGCGATCTTTGAGCTGTCCGGCTCGCGGCTGAACATTGATTCGCCGAATACAGCCCGGCCGATGGAGACGCAGTACAGGCCCCCGACGAGCTGTCCCTGGCGCCAGGTCTCGATGCTGTGGGCCAGGCCCGCCCGGTGCAGGGCCTGGTAGGCCTCGACCATTTCCGGCACGATCCAGGTGCCTGTCTGGCCCTCCCTTGGGCTGTCCGCGCAGGCCTGGATGACTGTATCGAATGCGCCGTCCACCCGCAGCTCGCAGGCGGGGTCGCTGATGAAGTGCTGCAGGGCTTTGCGAAGCGATCGGTGGAGCCGGAACTCGGCGGTTTGCAGCACCATCCGCGGGTCGGTACTCCACCAGAGAATGGGCTGGCCCTGACTGAACCAGGGGAAGATGCCCCGGCTGTAGGCCTGCCGCAGTGTTTCGGTGTCCAGGGTGCCGCCGGCCGCAAGCAGGCCGGGGGCAGGGGCCTGTGGGCCCCAGGCCTGCGCCGGGTCTGGAAAGGGCTGTCCTGGTTCCAGCCAGGGCAGTGGAGGCGGGCGCCGGGTCACGCGTGCCGCCCCGCGTACGCAATGGCAGCATGCTCGGGCCAGCGCAGCCACTCGACTATTTCCGGCGCGCCGGGCCAGGCCACGGCACCGGTCCAGGTGCCGCTGTGTTCTTGGGCTGCCAGCTGCCAGTGGCCAGGCGCGTACTGGGAAATGACGCTGCCGAGGAGGCGCGGCGACTCGTCACAGGACACCGACAGCCCAGCCGCCGCAAGCGCCAGCCCGTGGCCACTGGCCTTGAGTAGGGCCTCCTTGCGTACCCAGCAGCGCAGCGCGGCAAGACCGCGCGCATTCTCCGGCAGGGCGGCGATGGCCTGGGTCTCCTGGGGCGACATCTGCCCGGCGAGGTCTGCCGTGACCTCCTGCCCCGGCGGCAGGAGTTCGAGGTCAACCCCGACGGGATGCTCCGCGCTGATCGCCACCAGGGCGTGGTCCCCGGCGTGGGAGAGTGAAAAATGCAGGGCCCTACCCGGTCCAGGCCGGAGGCGGGGCTTGCCGCCTGGATCCCGGGCCAGCAGGACCTGCGCTGGTGGGCAGTGCAAGCGATGCCCCAGAACCCGGCGCAGCCCTGCATGCGCGGCCGCAAAGCGATGCCGCAAGGTGCTGCTGGCCAGGCGGTCGCAGCGTGCCCGCTCATGTGGGTCCAGCAGGGCGCAGGCACGGTGGAAGGTGCTGCGGTCGAGTCTGAGATCAAGGTGCCAGATCTGCATGCCGATATCTTGGCATGAGTCGACCCCCCTTAAACGCAGCAGCACTCGATGGGGCCACCTCTGCAGCCAGCTAGACTGCAGTACCTCGCCATGTCCAGCACCCGCGCCCTTCGCGTGTTGAGCCTCATCCCGCCGATGACGCAGCTCAACACCCCGTACCCCTCAACCGCCTACCTCACTGGCTTTTTGCGCTCGCGTGGTGTCGAGGCCGCGCAGGCCGACCTGGCCCTGGGGCTTGTCCTTCGCCTGCTCAGTCCATCAGGGCTGGAGGGCCTGCGCGCCGCCGCCCAGGCAGTGCGAGAGGACGCCCGCAGCGCCCCGGTCAATTGCTTCCTGGACCACTATCCCCGCTACGCCAGGACGATCGGCCCGGTGATTGCATTTCTGCAGGGGCGTGATGACACTCTGGCGCACCGCATCGCTGGCCGTGGCTTGCTGCCGGAGGGGCCTCGCTTTGCATCGCTTGATGTCTATCTTGCCCAGGACGACAGTGAGGCAGGCGATAAAGGGAATGCGGGTGATGCGGGCGACGATGGTCTGGCCTGGGCCTTCGGCGCCCTGGGCACCACCGACCGGGCTCGGCACTTGGCGACGCTGTACCTCAATGACCTGGCCGACGTGGTGCGTGATGCGGTAGACCCGCGCTTCGAGTTCGTCCGCTATGCGGAGTCGCTGGCTGCGGCTCAGCCGAGTTTCGAGCCGCTCTC
>JAURKV010000017.1 GCA_030831585.1 Ramlibacter sp.
CAAAGCCTGCCTGCTGGCCTGGCTGCCACTCGTGGGCGACCCGCTGTGCGCGGTGGCGGGCTGGCTACGCCTGCCCTTCTGGCCCTGCGCCGCCTACATGGCGGTGGGCAAGTTCCTGCGCTACCTCCTCATGACCGGAGCAGCCCTCTGGGCCTTCCCCGGCTTCTTCGGTCAGTAGCGCTCGAAAACCAGGCCAGGGTTTGTCTTCTCGAAGGCCTTGAGTTGGTCTTCGGCTTCGTCCATGCCGAGGTAGTGGCGATGGCAGAGGCGCTCCAGAAAGGTCTCACGGTGCTGGAGGCCGTGGTGCACGTCCTCGTCAGTGAGTTTTTCCCATTGGACTTTTACCCGGCTGGCTGCCTCCTGCGTAGAGAGCTTTTCGTTGGACATGGGATCTCCCTCCGTTGGTAGAGGTCCCACTCTAGGACGTCCACCCCAGGGTGGTCATTGCGAAATGTCAATGAAGGCTGCGAAGCCTTCACCTTTTGGGCGTGGATTCCCCTGGCAGAGGGATGCCCCACATCCGGCGTAGTTCGATTTCCTCGAAAGTACGCACCACCGTACTGACCCAGCCGTCCACCACAAAGGTCGGCGCCTTGTCGGGCGGCGGCAGCTTTTGCAAGACGGGACCGATAGACATGCCGCGCTGGTTGAGGGCCTTGATGCTAGCAATGGCTTGGTCGCCCAGGTCGATCGCCCGGTCGATGCTGGCCTTGCCCCGGAGCGCACCGGCATGGCCCGTGAGCGCAATGTCGAAGTCCAGCTGTCGCAGGCGCTTGAGCGTCCACGGGGTCTCGAGGACGGAACCGTCGCGGCCGTCGATGCCGGCATCCGGGTGGAGATAGCCCGAGCCCTGACCCCACATGTCACCGACGATAACCACCTTCTCCTTGGGCAAAAAGACGACCAGGTCCCCCACGGTATGACCGGGACCGAAGTAGCGCAACTCGATGCGCCGTCCCCCCTCCTGAAGCACCTTGCTCTGACCCGGCTTGAGATCCAGACAGTTGTCGGGCATTTCCCACTTGAATTCTTTGGTGTCGGCGACGTAGAGTTCCGTGCCATGGATACGGTGGTCGATGCCAGCCAGGTCCTTCCCTTCTGATTGCAACTTGACCCGTTGGGCCCGGGTGTCCTGGAGTCCCTTCACGATGCCAGGCAGCCGGTCCTCCATCCGGTTCACGGTCTTGAACGGTGCATTGGTGCAGGTGTACCTGTGAGCGAAGATCTTCAGCCTGGGGTTGTCACGGCGAAAAACGATGTTGCCACCCATATGGTCCTGGTGAAGATGGGTGTTGACCACGTACTTCACCGGCCCTTGGCCCACGGCCTTGGCTTTTTCAAGGATTTCACGGCCCAGGAACTCCGAATTCTGGGTGTCCACCACCATCGAGCCGCCACCAGGCAGGGTGATGATGGTCACGTTGCCACCTTGGAAGAAGTTAGCGAGCGGGGTGCCGAAATGAACACCCGGGGCGACCTCTTCCCAGCTGAAGTGGGTGTAGTCGGCCGCAGCACACGCGATAGGCGCCAGACCGATCAGCCCCAGAAGGCTGGCCAGCACACCGGTTCGGAGCAGGTACGTCTGCATTGTTCGTTTCCCCATTGAAAAAATTTCGGTTAAGAGAGATGCAACGCTCATGGCGGCGGGAGCGGCGATAGCGTCAACATGCGCCTGGGTCCAAGTCCTCCGCTTCCACCATGGCCCAGACACGCTTGAAAGGCCCGCGCTTCTCGATCAGTTCCCGGCCCGCCTCGGCGGCCAGTTGTTCATCGATCCAATGCGGCCCACCTAGCGTCGCGCTGATGCAGGCGCGATGGGCGTTTTCCTCGAAGAGAAATGCAGAGGCCACGGCCTCTTCCACGCTCGCGCCGGTGATGGTGGCGCCATGCGCGCACATCAAAACTGCCCGGTGGGTTCCTAGCGCCTGGGCCAGCGCAGCCCCGCGCTGGCGATCGCTCACCAGCTTGGGATCTGGGTAGACCGGGATGCCATCGTGAAAAATGGTCCCCATCAAGTGCACCGGCCGTAGCCGCTGCGGGCTGGTGGTGAAGGCCGTGGAATGCATGCCGTGGTAGTGAATGACACACGACACGTCAGGTCGTGCCGCCATTACCTCCAGGTGAATGGGGAACTCGCCTGGTGCATCACCTGCACCTTCGAGCTTGCGGCCCTGGAAGTCCATCACCACCATATCCTCCGCTGAGGCCTTCAGACCCAGAGAGTGCCGGGTAATCATGAAAGCTTCGGCGCCTGGCAGGCGCACGCCGATGTGGCCGAAGCCCTCGATGAAACCCCGGCGATAAAGAAAGCGCCAGGCCTTAAGTGTTTTGGCGACGAGTTCTGGCGGCATCGACATCTCAGCGCTCTGACTGGCCTAGCCACTGCAACAGAGCCCGGTTGAAGTCGTCCGGCTGCTCCACATTGGGTACATGGCGAGCACCCGTGAACTCCTGGTAACGACCATCGGCGAACATCGAGGCAATACGCCGGCTCTCCTCGGGCGTGGCCCGGGGATCCTCGCTGCCACACGCGAGCAGGGTGGGGATGTGCACGCCGCCCAACTTGGCGGTGTAGTGGAAATCGGCCAGGGCTTGGGCGCAGCCGCTGTAGCCGTACACGGTGCAACAAGCTACGGTGTCGCGAATCTGCTGCCATCGGGCAGGGTGGCTGGCCTTGTAGGCCGGCGTGAGCCAGCGTCCCATGGTCTCGTCGGCAATCACCTCCACCGATCCAGCTGCGGTGAGCTTGGCGATCCGCCCGCCCCAGTGGGCAGCCGCGTCGGGAAAGGACTCACTCTGGGTGTCGCACAGCATCAGGGTGCGCACACGCGCCGGATGGCGAATGCCCAGCGACTGGCCGATGGCGCCACCGATGGACAAGCCGACAAAGTGAAAACGATCGATCGCCAACGCGTCGGCCACGGCGATAACGTCGTCGGCCAGGCCATCCATCGTGTAGGGCCCCGCGTCGGCGCGGCTGCCGCCATGGCCCCGCAAGTCGTAGCGCAACACTCGATAACCGGCAGCGAGCAGAGCTGGAACCTGTTCGGCCCACAGGCCCAGATCGGCTGCCAGGGAGTGGGAAAAGGCCACGACTTGGCCTGCCTCGGGGCCCACAAGGTCGTAGCTGATCGTACGCCCAGGGAGGGATAGCAGCATGGTGTCTCCTGTTCTTTTCGCGATCGGGGGCTTATGTCTGGGTCACCACATTCAGCGTCATCTCACCCACGCCGGAAAGCGTGCCGCGCAGCACATCGCCAGCGGCCAGCTGCGATACGCCAGCTGGCGTGCCCGTGGTGATCAGGGTGCCGGGCCGGAGGGTGGTGACGCTGGAAAGAAAGCGGATCAGGTCGCGCAGGCCGTTGATCATGTCCCGGGTATGAGCCACCATAACTTCCTGGCCGTTTTGCTCCACGCGGATACGCACGTCCTGCGGCTCGGCAATCTCGTCCTTGCTCACGAACCAAGGGCCGATGCCGCAGAAGGTGTCGAAGCCCTTGCGGATATTGCGCGTGTTTCGCTGCTTGCCCCACGGGTCACGGATGCTGATGTCCCAGCACATGAGATAGCCAAAGACATGGTCTAGTGCGTTTTCGGCGGAGACATTGCGGGCCGTCTTACCGATCACCGCGCACAACTCACACTCGAAGTCCACATGCTTGGCAATACGTGGCAGCACGATGGCATCGCCGGGGCCGATGATGGCCGAGGCCGGTTTGAGAAAGACCTCCGCCATCAGGTCGTCAGGTGCCATCTGGCTGCGGTCGTAGGCCTGCACGCGCTCCTTCATCTCGGCCTGGTGCGAACGGTAGTTGGCCGCTGCTGCCCAGATGGCGGGCGGCAGGTCGATCGGGGCCAGCAAGCGGGCGGACGCCAAAGGAACGCCCTCGGCACGGCGCGCCTGATGGAGGGCCTGCGCAGCGCCAGGGTGGGTGGACAAGGCACCGATCACGTCGGCCATCCCGGCATGGGGAGCGATGGCACCGACGGCGACCAGTGGAGCCTGGAGGGGATAAATGGTCTCGCCATCGATCAGGCCAGGGGCGCCGTCGTTGAAGCGGCAGATCTTCATGGGTTCTAAGCTCCTGAGTTCGTCGGGCGCACAGGCCCCGCACCCAGATGGCACAAGCTGGCCTCGACCTTCGCCAGCGATATCTTTCCATGCCGAGGGCGCCACCGTCGATTGATTAAACTCGCGTCTGACTTGAACGTTTGGTTAAGCCATGGCGACGCAACTCGATTGGTACCTTTCCGTCAACCTGAAGGCCCGCCAGCTCAGGTTGCTTGTTGCATTAGACGACTTCGGCAACCTCAAGCAGGTAGCCGACTTTTCCCATGTCACTGTACCTGCCGTCTCGAAGGCCCTGGCCGAACTGGAAAAGGGACTGGGGCTGAATCTTTTCATCCGAAGCTCACAAGGCCTGCGGCCAACCCCGCACGGCGAGTGCTTGATCCGCCACGCACGCACCCTGCTAGCCGACCTGCAGCAGGTGCGTGACGAGCTCAAGGCGCTGAGCTCGGGCGCCGGCGGCAAGATCCACATTGGGGTCTACCCGGCCTCGACTTCCGTGCTGCTGCCCCGGGCGCTGGCCCGCCTGCGGGAGCGCTCCCCAGGTACCAACGTCCAGGTCACCGAGGGTACTTCCCAAACCCTGATGCCGCAGCTGTGGGAAGGGAAGATCGACTTGGTGGTGGGCCGGTTGCCCAATCGCATTCCGGCGCGCGGCTTCGAAGAGCATGACCTGCTCGACGAGCGGCTGGTAATTGTCACTGGGCCACAGCACCCGCTGGCGGGCCGAAAACGGCTCAAATGGGACGACCTCGCCAGCTACCCCTGGGTGCTTCCCCCTGTGGGCTCACAGATGCGCGAGCCCCTGGAGCGGGTGCTGGTGCAGTACGGTGTGCCGATCGACAACAACTACGTGGAAACGCTGTCGGTACAGCTTTCGCGCGCCTACCTCTATTTGACCAACGCCATCGGCGTGATGGCCCATGCCGCCGCCCATGACACGAGCCAGCCTCTGGCCATATTGCCCCTGAGCCTGCCTCGTATGCTGCGCCCGGCAGGCGCTGTCTGGAACAAGAACCGGTCCCTGCGCCCCGGCGCGCAGCTGATGCTCGAGTGCCTGCAGGAGGTCGCGACTGACCTGCGTGCGCAGGAGGAGGCCACGGCGCGCGCCAGCGAGCGCCGAAACGAGCGACTTACTGCCCGTAAAACTTCTTGACCGTATCGGCCGCGACCTGCTGCAAGAAGGCGGCTGTCGGCTTATCCAAGGCGCCGAAGTAGTCGTAACTATTGCCCACTGGCGACTGGCCGTATAGGGAAGCCAGAACCACTGCGGCCGACAGGTACTGCCCTGCCAATGTGGGGTGATAGCCGTCATAGCCCATTTGCAGTTTCAGGTCGGGCCGACGGCGATAGGCCTCCTCGAAAGCCAGTCCGACGGGAATCACCTGCGCACCCACCTCATTGGCCGTTGCCACCACCATCTCGCCATTACGGCGGAAGGTCTCCTGGTCCCAGCCCTTGTCGACAAAGGTCTGCAACCAGATGAGGGCGATCTTGCCGCCCTGCTTTTTCATGGCGGCATCCCACTCGCGCACCTTGCGCTTATAGGTCGCGACGCCTTCAGGTGTGCCCGGATCCTTTGCACTGCCGGCCAGCAGGGCCAGCTGGAAGGGCTGCTTGATCCCCAGGTTGCCCGGGGTGACCATGTAGTCGATCGGGTACTGCTCCAGGTTAGCGCCGGTGATATGCAGTGATTTGAAGCCGTCCTTGAGGTTCTTGAACTTGGCATCGGCCGCCAGCGCCATGCGATGGGTGTGCGTCTGCAAGCCACCGTTGTAGTACATCAGACTGTTGCCGACGAAGAGGACTCGCTCGGGGAAGTCCACCTGGGGCTTCTTGACCGCAGGGAGCGGGTAGGAGGTGCCGCCTGGCGGAGCAATTGCCTGGGCCAGTGCCGGGAAGCTGGCCAAAACCAGAGTCGTCACGGTAAGCACGGTAGCGAGAAATCTTTTCATTCTTGTCTCCAAGTGAGCGGGATACTTTTCTGGGCACTGGGGAGCAGGAGGCCGGCTTACTGCTTGGGAATGTTCGATTTCTCCACGACCACGCGCCACTTGGTGACGTCACCCTTCATGCGCTCCGTCATCTGGGCAGGTGTGCTGTTCATCGGGGAAGCGCCGAGAGCAACCAGCTCATTACGCACATCGGTGCTGTTCACGGCGACGGCCACAGCCTCGGCCAGGCGTTGCACCACGGGGGCGGGCGTCCCCGCGGGCACGCTGAAGCCATTCCAGGAGCTCACCTCGTAGCTAGCCAGGCCACTTTCGGAGACCGTGGGAACATTGGGCATGCCGGGGAAGCGGACCTTGGAGGTGACAGCCAGAGGCGTCACCAGGTTCTGCTTGATTTGACCAATGATGCCTGGCACCAATTCGATGGCTACCTGCACCTGATCACCTCGGACGGCGGTGATGATCTCGCCGGTCGACTTGTAGGGAACGAGGGCAATATCCACTCCGGCCTGGGTCTTGAGAATCTCGGCTGCCAGGTGGGCAGTACTGCCGATGCGGGCGGTGGCCATATTCAGCTTACCGGGGTTGGCCTTAGCATAGGCCAGCATCGCGCCCAAGCTCTTAAAAGGAGAGTCGGGCCGGGTCAGCAAAACGAAGTCGAAGCCGGCCATGGTCGACACATGCTGGAAGTCCTTGAGGATGTCATAGGGCAAGCTAGTGAACAGCGACTCGGTGAGCGCCATACCGCTGCCCGACATGAGCATGGTGTATCCGTCTGGCTTCGCCTTGGCGACCGCGCTCGCAGCCACCAGGGGTGCCGGCCGGTTATCGACCACAACCGGCTGACGCAGGATCTCGGCGAGCTTGCGGCTCACGGCGCGGGCAACCAGGTCTCCCGCGTTACCCGCGCCGAAGGCCACGTAAAGCTGTAATGGCTTGTCGGGCCAAGCCTGCGCGCGAGCCGAGACGCTCAGTACAGGTAGGGAAGCCAGCAGAGCGGCTTGCAGACAGGTACGTCGGTTGGTATTCACGTTGCTTCTTCCTCATACAAAGGGTTGGACTTGGGGTCTCAGGCCTGAAGTGGAAGCCGGCCCGGTGGAGCGCTGTCGCCACGACAGTCGATGATCATGGGCGGCATCGTGCAGCCTTGTGGTGCCTCCGTCGATTGAGTAATAGCGCCGCTCAGTTGAGCGGACGGTTAATCCACCGCGCCTATTTCTCAATGGCGCGCTGACAACAAGCCCGGCACCATGCCGGCGCATGACAACCGCTGCCGTCAAGAACATTTCCCGTCTGCCACCGGCGCTGTGCAAGGCTCTTGGTCCCGGCAGAAAAGCCAGCACGGGGCAGGCTGCGCACCTGAAGTATTTCGGGAGCGCTGATGCCTGCTGACACCTGGACGCCTCCGCCTCCTGGCCCGGCGCAGATCACAGCGAGCGACATACTCAAGGTCGCGATCGCTACGTACGGACATACCGCCGCACTCAAACAGGGGCACGTCCCCATCGCAGGGGTGCGGGCCGAGTTCCTGGAGATCAAACCCATCATCGGTGCGTTCCGCCGCATGGTTCGCGACGTTGAATTCGACGTTTGCGAGATGGCGCCGGCCACTTATATGATCGCGCGTGCAGCCGGCGCACCCTTCAAGGCGCTGCCGATTTTCATCTTCCGCCGCTTCCACCATGGCGGTCTGGTACACCACGGCAATGGACGCATCCGCGAGCCGCGTGACCTGGAAGGCCAGCGGGTCGGCGTACGCGCCTACTCCGTCACCACGGGCATCTGGACGCGTGGCATCTTGGCCGACGAATATGGCGTGGACAACAGCCGCATCACCTGGGTCACTGACGACGAGGAACACGTAGCCTCGCTGCAATTACCCGCCAATGTGGTGCCCGCGCCAGCAGGTCACTCCCTGGTGCAGCAATATGGCGAGGGCGAACTGGCCGCCGCCTTCACTGGTAATGCTGGATTGGGCCGTGCAGGCGCGCCGGTCGAAGGCTGGCAAACCGGCCAAGCGAGCGGCCAAGGCGCCACCTCCGCGGCGCCCACCACCTGCGAACTCTTCCCCGATGCTGCCGAGCGCGAGGCGCAGTGGTTCCATCGCACAGGCATCTACCCGATCCACGGCCTGATCGTCATCAAGGACAGCCTGCTGGCAGAGCGGCCCGAGGTCGTACGCGCCCTGTTCGACGCCTTCACGGCTTCAAAACAGCATTACCTCGCGCAGTTGGCGGCTGGCTGCAGCGATTGGGAGACCGATACGCACTACCGCGCCATGGCCAAGGTGGTGGGCGATCCCCTACCTTATGGCATCGCAGCCAACCGTCCAGCCATCGAAACGATGCTGCGACATTGCCATGAGCAAGGCCTGTTGCCCCGGGCCTACGCCGTCGAGGAAATGTTCGTCGACCCTGAGGCCTGAGACGTATGAACACCACCTTGATGAAACTCAAGACCAATCTGGCCGACTATCCGACCACCCTGGCTCTCAAGTCTGGCCAAATCCGCTCGGACCTCGTGACCCTTGAATGCAGTGGTCCCAAGTCTGCGCACAACGGCTTCAAGCCGATGGTGCGCGAGAACGCCTACGATGCCGGCGAGCTGGCGATCGTGACCTACTTGCAGGCCAAGGCCTACGGCAAGCCTTTTGTGATGCTGCCCGTTCCCGTTCTTGGGCGCTTCCAGCACCATTGCATCGGCTACAACGGCGAGCTGGCAACGCTACAACCCCAGGACATCGAAGGCTGCAAGGTCGGCATTCGCACCTATACCCAGACGACAGGCCTGTGGGTGCGAGGCATTCTTCAGCACGAATACGGTGTCGACCCGGACAAGGTCACCTGGATGACCGTCGATGACGGTCATTTGAGCGAGTACCAGGACCCGCCCAACTGCCAGCGTCTGCCGGCCGGCTCTTCGCTACCGGACATGATGCTTTCGGGCGAATTGACCGCCGCCCTGCTCGGATTAGAAATGCCCAACGACCCGCGCGTTGCGACTCTGATTCCCGATCCCCATGAAGCAGCACGCCAGTGGTACGCACGCGAAGGGCTGATCCCGATCAACCATGTCTTCGTGGTCCACGAGTCCATTTCAAAACGGCGCCCAGACGTGGTGCGCGAGATATACCGCCTGCTGTGTGAAAGCCGGGCACTCGCGCCGGAGGAAGCACTCAAGACCTACCCACCTATGGGTCTGGA
>JAURKV010000018.1 GCA_030831585.1 Ramlibacter sp.
TCTTTGACCATCATTGCCACTGCGCTGATCGATACCGGATCGCGTATGGACGAGGTGATCTTTGAAGAATTCAAGGGCACCGGCAACTGCGAAATCCACCTCGACCGGCGCCTGTATGAAAAGCGCGTGTTCCCCTCGATCCAGCTCAATCGCTCGGGCACCCGCCGCGAGGAGTTGCTGCTCGCGCCTGAGGTGCTGCAAAAGACCCGCATCCTGCGCCAGTTCATGTACAACATGGACGAGATCGAGGCGATGGAAATGGTGCTCAAGTCGATGAAGTCGACCAAGACCAACGTCGAGTTCTTCGACATGATGCGCCGGGGCGGATAAACGCGCGGCCCTGCATACTTAAAGACTCACTCTCCCGCACACCTATAATTGCGGGTTTTGCGGAAAGTAGCCTGGGCATCGGGCCCGGGCCGGCTACCGCACCTGACGAGGACCTCTCATGAAAGATGGCATTCACCCCGACTACCGCGAAGTGCTCTTCGTGGACCTGTCCAACGGTTTCAAGTTCGTGACCCGCTCCTGCGTTCCCGCCAAGGAGACCGCAGAGCACGAAGGCAAGAGCTACCCCCTGTTCAAGCTCGACACCTCCAGCGAGTCGCATCCCTTCTACACCGGCACGCAAAAGTCCGTCGACAACATGGGCGGCCGCGTCGAGCGCTTCCGCAACAAGTTCGGCAAGTCTGCGCTGGCCAAGTAATCACGCCCAGCGTTCGCTTTCCGCCACAAGGGCAGCCCGGGCAACCGCGCTGCCCTTTGTCTTGCCGGTGGCAGGCACCTGGGCTCCACTCAGAGCCGCCGGCCTTGCGGCAAGCACAGGGCCGGGACGCGCAGGTGACCTCAAACGCTCCCGCTCCCATTCGATAATCCGCCAGTGAACCCGCCCACCCCAGCGATCGTGGCCCAGAGCGCCGTGCGCCGCTTGCCGCGCGCAGCCTTATGGCTGTTCTGCCTGGTCTATGTGCTGCCGGGCTTCCTGGGGCGCGACCCCTGGCGCAACGCCGACATGCAAGGCTTCGGCGTCATGGCCGAAATTGCCCGGGGCGCCAGCACCTGGTGGCAGCCCACCTTGCTGGGGCAGGCCCCGGAGTTCGACGCCCTGATCCCCTACTGGCTGGGAGCGGCAGCCATCCGCCTGTTCAGTGACGCCCTGGGGTGGCTTTCACCCGAGATGGCGGTACGCCTGCCCTTCATGGCCCTTTTGGGGCTCACTCTGGCCTCGACTTGGTACGCGGTCTACCACCTGGCCCGCAGCCCACGCGCGCAGCCGGTGGCCTTTGCCTTCGGCGGTGAGGCCGATCCGCGCGACTACGCCTGCGCACTGGCAGACGCCGGCCTGCTGGGGCTGATCGCCTGTCTGGGCCTGGCCCAGTTCTCTCACGAGACAACGCCCTCACTGGCACAACTGGCCTTCGCCGCCCTCACCTTCTACGGCCTGGCCGCCGATGCCCGGGCGCCCGAAGCACCGGGTCTGTTGCGCCGCCTCCGCGGGCTGCTGGCATTGGCCCTGGGCCTGACAGGCCTGGCCCTGAGCGGCGCACCGATGCTGGCCCTGTTGCTGGCCCTGGGCGGCGCCCTGGCCTGGCAGTTGGACGCTCTCAGCGGCGGCGGCACCCTGCGGCGCAGCTTCGACGCACCAGACGACGCGAACGATACGGGCGGGCCCCAGGCCGCCCGACGCAAGGCGGCGCTCGTCCTCGCGGCAGCCCTGGGCGTGGCCGTCCTGTCCACAGTGCTCGGGCTGTGGCAGTGGCGACTCGGTGCCGAGTTGGGCCCCGGCAGCGCTGCCCGCCTGCTGCTGTGGTTCACCTGGCCGGTGGGCCCGCTGGCGCTCTGGGCGGCTTGGCGCTGGCGCAGACAGTTGTCGAGCCGTCACCTGATGTTGCCCCTGTGGTGCGCCGGCCTGCCCCTGGTCTCGGCCCTGTCCACCGCCATGCCCGACCGCTCACTGCTGCTGGCCCTGCCGGCGCTGGCGGCGCTGGCGGCCTTTACCCTGCCGACCCTGCGCCGCTCGGTGTCGGCCCTGATCGACTGGTTCACCCTGCTGTTTTTCACCGGTGGCGCCCTGATCATCTGGGGTGTGTGGCTCTCCCTGGAGACGGGAGTGCCGCGCGCGCCGGCCGCCAACGTGGCCCGTCTGGCGCCGGGCTTCAGCCATGCCTTTTCGTGGCCAGCCTTTCTCGCGGCACTTGCCGCGACAGCGGCTTGGTTCTGGCTGGTGCACTGGCGCGTGGGACGCCACCGCGCAGCCCTCTGGAAAAGCCTGGTGCTGCCCGCCGGAGGCGCCGCGCTGTGCTGGCTGCTGCTCATGACCCTGTGGCTCCCAGCTCTGGACTACGCCCGTAGCTACCGCCCGATGGTTGCGGCGGTACAGCGCGCGATCACCGGGCCGGGCTGTGTGGAGGCGGTCAACCTGAGCACGGGCCATATTGCTGCCCTGCGTCACCACGCGGCTTTGGATCTGGTACGGGTTGGCAGTGCCACGGACGCCTCGGGCCCTGGCGCAACTTCCGCCTCTGCCGCTTCACCGGAGGTCACCGTCCAGGTCCAGACAAACGCCCCGAGATGCCCCTGGCGGGTGCAGGCACGTGCGATCGACGCGTCCTTCACCGCGGGCGAAAGCCCGGTCTGGCGGCTGGTCGCGACGGTGCGCCGCCCAGCAGACGCCAAGGACCAGTTGCTGGTCTATCGGCGGGAGCGGCAATGAGCGTCGCGGCCACCCCTTCGCGTGCCGAGTTGGGCGCGATAGCCCGCCATGCCGGCGCGGTGTACGTCGGCCAGGTGGCGGTCATGGCCTTCGGTCTGGCCGACACCTTTGTAGCCGCCCGGCACTCCGGCGAAGCGCTGGCAGCGCTCTCGGTCGGTTCAGCGGTGTATGTTTCCATCTTCGTGGCACTCATGGGCGTCCTGCAAGCGCAACTGCCCATCTGGGCCGAGCTGCGTGGTGCTGGCCGCCTGGACGAGCTCGGATTCTCAGTACGCCAGAGCCTCTATGTGGCGGCGGTGGCGAGCGCGGTCGGCATGGTGCTGCTCCTGGTACCGGGTCCCCTGCTTGCGGTCACCGAGGTGCCTGCCGCACTGCAGGACGATGTGCGGCACTACCTGGCCCTGCTCGCCTGCGCCTTACCGGCCACCCTGCTGTTTCGACTCTACAGCACGTTGAACCAAAGCCTGGGCAAGCCGCGACTGGTCACCTGGATCCAGATCGGCTCCCTCTTCCTCAAGGTGCCTCTGGCGATGCTCCTGGTCTTTGGCGCAGGCCCCCTGCCCGCCCTGGGGCTGGCCGGCTGCGCCTGGAGCACGGTGATCGTGAACTGGACGATGCTGGGCCTGGCGGTGTGGATGCTACGGCAGCAGGCGCTGTACCGGCCTTACCAACTCTGGCGCCGGCCCGAGCCACCGCACGGCCCCACCCTTCGCGGCTTCGCCCGCCTGGGGCTGCCCACCGGGCTGTCGATCATGGTCGAGGTGACCTCCTTCACCCTGATGGCACTGTTCATCGCCCGTCTGGGCACGGTGGCGGCGGCCAGCCACCAGATCGCCGCCAGCATGACCGCGCTCCTGTACATGACGCCGCTGGCGTTCGGCATTGCCGCCAGCGCGCGGGTGAGCTACTGGCTGGGCGCGCAGCAACCGCAGCAGGCGCGGCTGGCCATGCGGCTGGGGTTTGCGCTGACACTGGCCTGCGCCTTGGCGATGGGCGGGGCGGTGCTGGCCTTCCATGGATTTCTGGCGCGCCTGTTTGCCGGCGCCAATCTGCCGGTGGTGGCCGCGGCAGCGGCCCTGCTGCCCTGGGTGGCGGTCTACCACCTGTTCGACGCACTGCAAGCGGTCAGTGTGTTCGTCTTGCGCAGCTTCGGCGTCGCCACCGCGAGCCTGGTGGTGTACTGCCTGATGCTGTGGGGCGTGGGTCTGGGCGGCGGCTACTGGCTGGCGTACACCGGACCGGGCGCCAGCGGTGGTTTGCAGACGCCGGCAGCCTTTTGGGGCACAGGCGCCCTGGCGCTGGCGCTCACGACTGCGGCGTTTCTGCTGCTTCTAAAACGGGCACTTCGGCGGACGCTGCCGCCACAGGCCTGAACCGGCCAGCGGGCAGCCAGAAAGAAAAGTTCGAGCCCTGGCCCAAGCGGCTCTCAATTTGCAACTCACCGCCGTGGCGCTGCACCACATGCTTGACGATGGCCAGGCCCAGGCCCGTGCCCCCGGTCTCGCGCGAGCGGCTACGGTCGACCCGATAAAAGCGCTCGGTCAGGCGGGGCAGATGCTCGGGCGCGATGCCCGGGCCGGTGTCTTGGACAACGAACGCGAGCCTGCCGTCGCCCCGCTCACGCCAGCCGAAGTCGACAGCCCCACCCGAGGGGGTGTAGCGAACGGCGTTCGAGGCCAAATTGCTCATCGCGCTCAGGACCTCAGAGCTGACGCCAGAAATCTCGACGGCGGGCGCGGGCTCGCAGCGCAGGGTGATCTCCTTGCCCAGGGCCGAGGCCAGCCCGCGGACTTCCTCCTCGCACTGCGCCATCAGCCCGGCCAGTGGGACCCAATCCCCCCCGCCAGGCAAGGGGCTGCCCTCGAGGCGCGAGAGGGTGAGCAGGTCGTTCACCAGGGCCTGCATGCGCTGTGCCTGCTGGGACATGAGCCCCAGGTAGCGGCTGCGCTCCTCCTCAGCGAGCGGAAGGTTCTGCAGGGTCTCGACGAAGCCATTGAGCACGGTCAGCGGGGTACGGATCTCGTGCGAGACGTTGGCAACGAAATCACGCCGCATGGTGTCGGCCTGCTCGAGGGCGGTCACGTCACGTGACAACAGCAGCTTCTGGCCTTCCCCGTGGGGGTGAACCTGGGCCGACACCCGCGCCACGCGACCGGCTGATGCGCTGCGGCCGTTGATCACCACCTCGCGCGAGAAGTCACCCTCCGCCAGGTAAGCGGTGAAGTCCGGGTCGCGCACCAGATTGCCCACCAGTTGCAACTGGTCACGCTGCGCATCAAACCCGAAATGACTGGCCGCGGTCTGGTTGCACCAGGTGATGCGGTTGATTTCGTCGAGCAGGGTGACTCCGTTGGGAGAGGCCTGAATGGCCTCCAGGAAGTACTGCATGCGCTGGCGCGCCTCGGTGACCTGTTGGTCGCGCGCGCGCAGGAGGCGGCGCACCCGGTCGACCATCTCACCCCACAGGCCGGTCAGCGCTGGAGGGTCACCCAAAACGTCCGCCCCGCGCAGCCAACGCAGAACCCTCGCCCCCAGTACCAATTCCACCGCCAGCCAGAGCAAGGCGGCAGCCCATGCGCCCACAACGCCACCCGTGGTCCCACCCAAGCTCCAGCCAGCGACAGTGCCCACCATCAGGAAGGCCAGGAGCACAACGATTCGAACCGCCATCGGAATTTGGGGTTTGCGCTCAGGTCTCTCGTACGGCCAAGTGCTGCAGGTGCGGCTCTGACGTCAGTCGGTATCCCACGCCGCGAACCGTCTCGACCAGTGCGCCAGCGATCCCCAGGGCTTCGCGCAGCCGCTTGACGTGAACATCGACCGTGCGTTCTTCGATGAAAACATGGTCTCCCCAGACCTTGTCGAGCAACTGCGCACGGCTGTGCACCCGCTCCGGGTGTCGCATCAGGAAATTGAGCAACTTGAACTCGGTCGGGCCCAGCTTGAGGGGCGCGCCTTGCCAGCTGACACGGTGGGTCACCGGGTCCAGGTTCAGATCGCCGATGCTGACCGCCTCACCGGCCTGTTCGGGCGCGCGTCGCCGCAGCACAGCGCGGATGCGCGCCATCAGCTCCTGAGTCGAGAAGGGCTTGGTAATGTAGTCGTCGGCCCCCGCATCCAGCCCCGAAATTTTGTCCGGCTCGTCTCCGCGGGCGGTGAGCATCAGGATGGGGACCGCTTTGGTTCGGGCGTCAGAGCGCCACTTACGTGCCAGGGTCAGTCCGTTTTGGCCTGGGAGCATCCAATCGAGCAAAACAACGTCCGGCAACACGGCGTCAAGTTCTCGCTGGGCGCCTGCACCATCTTCGGCCCAGACTGGGTCAAAGCCGTTATGGCGCAGATTCACCGCAATCAGTTCAGCGATCGCGGACTCGTCTTCAACGATCAGAACGCGGGGCTTCTTCATAAGAGGCAAGTTACTGGATCGCCGACTCGATATCGGCCATTGGTACGTGGCGCACATCCGCGCCCTTGACGATGTAGATGATCAGTTCGGCCACGTTCTTGGCGTGATCGCCGATGCGCTCGATCGCCTTGGCGACGAACAGAAGGTCAAGACTGGCAGAGATGGTCCGGGGGTCTTCCATCATGTAGGTGATGAGCTTGCGCACAAAGCCATCGAACTCCTGGTCGATCAGGTCGTCTTCCTTCAGGATGGACACCGCCGCCTGGGTATCCAAGCGGGCGAAGGCGTCCAGCGCCTTGCGCAGCAGGCCGGCGGCCAAGTCAGACGCCACCCGCAGGTCCGAGGTGGGCAACTGGCGCGCAGCCCCGCTGGCGATGATGGACTTGACCATGCGGGCGATCTTGCTGGCCTCGTCACCTGCGCGCTCGAGGTTGGCGGTGGTTTTGGAGATGGCCATGAGGAAGCGCAGGTCGCGCGCGGTCGGTTGACGCCGGCCGATGATGGAGGCGATGTCCCGGTCCATCTCGACCTCCATCGCATTGACCTTTTCTTCAATCATCAGCACCTGATCGGCGGCCTGAACGCTGAACTGGGACAGCGCGTAGATTGCCTGGCGGATCTGAGATTCGACGTGCCCACCCAGTTCCATCAAACGGGAGGAGACGGCATTGAGTTCGGTGTCGAACTGGGCGGAAATGTGCTTGTCGGGCATGGTGGGCTCCTGGTCGAACCGGTTCAGCCGAAACGGCCGGTGATGTAGTCCTCGGTCTCCTTGCGCGTGGGCTTGAAGAAGATCTGCTCTGTCTCCCCCACTTCGACCAGATCGCCAAGATACATGTAGGCAGTGTAGTCACTGCAGCGCGCGGCCTGTTGCATGTTGTGCGTCACGATGACCACTGTGTACTCGTGCTTGAGTTCGGCAATCAATTCCTCGATCTTGGCGGTGGAGATCGGGTCGAGCGCCGAGCAGGGCTCGTCGAGCAGCAGCACCTCGGGCTTGATCGCGATACCGCGGGCAATGCACAAGCGCTGCTGCTGCCCGCCAGACAGACCCGAGCCGCTTTGCTGCAACTTGTCCTTGACCTCTCCCCACAGCGCCGCCTTGCGTAAGGCCCATTCCACCCGGTCTTCCATGTCGGACGCGGAGAGGTTTTCAAACAGGCGCACACCGAAGGCGATGTTGTCATAGATCGACATCGGGAAAGGCGTGGGTTTCTGGAACACCATGCCCACCTTGGCGCGGATCAGCGCTACGTCCTCCTTGGAGGTCAGCAGGTTCTCGCCATCGAGCAGGATCTGCCCCTCGGCCCGCTGCTCGGGATACAACTCGAACATGCGGTTGAAGGTACGCAGCAAGGTGGACTTACCGCAACCGGACGGGCCGATGAAGGCGGTGACCTTCTTTTCCGGAATGTCCAGATTGATGCCCTTGAGCGCGTGAAATTTACCGTAGTAGAAGTTGAGGTCCCGAACCGAAAGTTTGGGACGCTGCGCCGGCTTGGCGCCGGATGCAGCGGGGGCAGCGTTGGACGCCAGGGGAGCAGTCGCGGTAGCCATCATGGAGCGGCCTCTTCAGATCTTGTTGCGGGTGACCACACGGGCCAGGATGTTCAGGGCCAGAACGGCCAGCGTAATCAGGAACACACCGGCCCAGGCCAGTTGTTGCCAGTTTTCGTAGGGGCTCATCGCGAACTTGAAGATGGTGACCGGCAGGCTGGCCATCGGCTCGGAGAGATTGGAAGTCCAGAACTGGTTACTCAGGGCGGTAAAGAGCAGCGGCGCCGTCTCACCCGAAATTCGAGCCACCGCGAGCAGCACACCCGTCACCACACCGGCACGGGCCGCGCGCAGGGTGATCGAGGAGATGACCTTCCACTTGGGCGAGCCCAAGGCGTAGGCAGCCTCGCGCAGGGCCGAGGGCACCAGAGCCAACATGTTTTCCGTCGTGCGAATCACCACCGGGATCACGATCAGCGTCAAAGCCGCCACACCGGCCCAGCCAGAAAACTGCTTGAACCGGGCGACGACCACCGCATACACGAACAAACCAATCACGATGGAGGGCGCGGACAGCAAGATGTCGTTGACGAAGCGGGTGGTCCTGCCCAGCCAGCCCTCGGGGTCATATTCGACCAGATAGACGCCGGCCAGAATGCCGATAGGGGTAGCAATGAAGGTTGCCGACATGACCATCAGGAACGAGCCGTAAATGGCGTTGGCCAGTCCACCGACCTCGTTAGGGGCTGGAGTCATCTGGGTCAGGGCAACCCAGGACAAGCCGCCCACACCTAGCCGAACGGTCTCGATCAGGATCCAGACGAGCCAGATCAGGCCAAATGCCATCGCAGCCAAGGACAAAATCAATGCGATGGCGTTAGTGCGCTTGCGCGCCTGGTACTTGCTGACCGCTTCGGATTGACTCATGACTTCTTCCCCTCGCCCTTTTGCAGCTGCGCCAAAAGCAGCTTGGACAGTGCCAACACGACGAAGGTGATCACGAAAAGGGCCAGGCCCAGATACATCAGGGACGCCTGATGTATGCCCGACGCCGCCTCGGCAAATTCATTGGCCAGCGCCGATGTGATGCTGTTGGCAGGCGCGAAAAGACTCACGGAATCGAGCTGATTGAAATTGCCGATCACGAAGGTAACAGCCATGGTCTCACCAATGGCGCGCCCCAGGCCCAGCATGATGCCGCCCACAACACCGCTCTTGGTATAGGGAAGCACCACCTTGAACATCACCTCCCAGGTGGTCGACCCCAGTGCGTAGGCAGACTCCTTGAGCATGGGAGGGGTCACCTCAAACACGTCGCGCATGACCGCAGCGATGAACGGAATGATCATGATCGCCAGAATGATGCCGGCTGACAGCAAGCCTATCCCGACTGGCGGGCCTGAAACCAGGGTTCCCAGGAGCGGTACGCCACTGAACAAGGCCTGCAGCGGCTGCTGCACCCAGGTAGCCAGGATGGGTCCGAACACCAGCAAGCCCCACATGCCGTAAACGATGGAGGGAACGGCCGCCAGAAGCTCGATGGCGGTCCCCAGAGGGCGCTTGAGCCAAGCCGGGGACAGTTCGGTCAGAAACAGGGCAATGCCGAAACTCACAGGCACTGCGATCAACAGCGCGATCAGCGATGTCGCCAGCGTGCCGTAGATCATCACCAAGCCACCGAACTGCTCGCCGACTGGGTCCCAGGTGCTGTTGATGAAAAAGCCGGGGCCGTACTCCCGAATCGCCGGCCAGGCACCGAACACGAGAGATGCCAGGATTGCAAGCAGCAGTCCCAACGTGACGAGAGCCGCCCCCCTGGAAGCCCAGGCGAAGAGGCGGTCTACGATTGGGGCAGAGCCTCCGCGCCGGGGCGCTGGAGGTTGAGCCTGCCTGGAGGAAGGGGGTGAGATCACGGCGTTGAGGTCCTGGGGATCCTGGGTCGCTGGAAGTGTAGAGGACATCGAATCTCCATCTGGACGCTGACCGTCCAACACAGCCCGGACAGGCTCGGATCTCTCCGGCTGACCAATCCCGGGCTGGTTGATCTAAGGCGGCCCGCACTTGAGGCGGGCCGAAACTTCAGCGGATGGCGATCGCCTTGCCAGAGGCGTCCTTGATATCGGTGGACCAGAGCTTCTCGATCTGCTGCTTCACACTGGCGGGCATGGGCACGTAGTCGAGGTCATCGGCGGTCTTGTCACCGTTCTGGTAGGCCCAGGCGAAGAACTTCAGGGCGGTGGCGGCCTCGGCCGGCTTGTCCTGCACCTTGTGCATCAGGATGAAGGTGGCGCCGGTCAGGGGCCAGGACTGGGCACCCGGTTGGTTCGTGAGAATCTGGTTGAAGGTCTCATTCCACTTGGCGCCGGCGGCGGCGGCCTTGAAAGCCGTGTCGTCCGGGGATACGAACTGCCCGGCAGAGTTTTGCATCAGGGCGAAGGTCAACTTGTTTTGCTTCACGTAAGCGTACTCGACATAACCGATCGAGTTGGGCAGGCGGCCGACGAAGGCGGCCACACCCTCGTTACCCTTGCCACCAGCGCCGGTGGGCCAGTTGACGGCAGTGCCCTCACCGACCTTGGCCTTCCACTCGGGGTTCACCTTGGACAGGTAGTTGGTAAAGATGAAGGTGGTGCCAGAGCCATCAGCGCGGCGCACCGGCGAAATAGCGACGTCGGGCAGCGGCAAGGTGGGGTTGAGCGCCTTGATGGCAGCGTCGTTCCACTTGACGATCTTGCCCAGGAAGATGTCGCCAAGCACCTGACCGTTCAGGCGCAGCTGGCCCGGATTAATGCCCTTGACGTTAATCACCGGCACCACGCCGCCGATCACCGTGGGGAACTGGACCTGACCTTTTTTGGCGAGATCAGCGTCGGAAAGGGGCATGTCGGAGGCACCAAAAGCCACCGTCTTGGCATCGATCTGGCGAATACCGGCACCCGATCCCACAGATTGGTAGTTGATCTTGACCCCGGTGGCCCTGTTGTAATCGGCCGCCCATTTGGCGTAGAGGGGCGCGGGGAAGGTTGCGCCGGCACCGGTAACCTCCTGAGCACTGGCAAGACCCGTAAGGGCCAGAGAGGCCAGGGAAAGGGAGGCGATCCGCAGGGTGTATTTCATGGGCGGGAGTCCTTAAGTTGAAGAGAAAGAGGAAACGTTTGCACTTGGGATGGAAAGCAATGTAGGGGGCGCCCATGACAGTCGTGTGACAAAAAACCGTCATATGGGTGTCACACGAAGGTCACAGCGCTGTCATCGATTGCCGATACCGTCTCGCCTCGGACCCCAACCCCTTCGGAGAAAAACCCATGATTTCACGCCGTTTTGCCTCGGTCGCCCTCGCGACAGCCCTGTCTGCGCTGGCCACCGTCTGCGCCGCCCAGACGTCTCCCGTGTCCGTGGCCGACGCCCTGGCCCGCGACCCGCAGCTGAGCACCCTGAACAGCCTGGTCACCCAGGCCGGCCTGACCGACACCCTCAAGGGCACCGGTCCCTTCACTGTCTTTGCCCCCACCAATGATGCGTTCAAGGCCGTCCCGCAAAAGACCCTGGACGAGGTCGCCGCCAACCCGGCCCTGCTCAAATCCGTGCTGACCTACCACGTGCTGGCCGCCAAGGTCAGCGCTGCAGATGTCAAAAACGGCAACGTGAAGACCGTGCAAGGCGCCAATGTGGCGGTCAGCAAGGCGGGCGAGTTTGTCACCGTGGAAGACGCCATGGTGCAAAAGGCCGATATCGCCGCGACCAATGGCGTCATTCA
>JAURKV010000242.1 GCA_030831585.1 Ramlibacter sp.
CACGGACCTCGACCGCGGCGGTCAGCAGATCGGAGAGCTCCTCCTCCACGCGGCGCAGGTCGCGCGACTTTTCCTTCTTGGGCGTGGGCGAGACCAAGTTGAACTCGGCGCCGATCTTTTTGACCAGGCTCTCGGCCTCGCGTACCGACATCTGGCGCGCGGTGATCTGGTTGGCGGCCGTGATCTGGGCGGCACGCTCCAGCGCGAGCAGCGCACGCGCATGGCCCATGTCCAGGTCGCCGGCCATCAGCATGGTCTGCACAGGATCGGCCAGATTCAGGAGGCGCAGCAGGTTCGACGCTGCGCTGCGCGAGCGGCCAACCGCCTGGGCGGCCTGCTCGTGGGTCATGCCGAAGTCGCGAACCAGTCGCTGCAGGCCCTGGGCCTCCTCCAGCGGGTTGAGGTCCTCGCGCTGCATGTTCTCGATGAGCGCCATCGCGGCAGCTGACTCGTCGGGCACATCGCGCACCAGCACTGGCACGCTGTCGAGACCCGCCAGGCGGGCGGCGCGCGAACGGCGCTCGCCGGCAATGATTTCGTACTTGCCTGCGTTGGGCCCCTTGTCCAATTTGCGCACGAGGATCGGCTGCATGATGCCCTGGGCCTTGATGCTCTCAGCCAACTCATAGAGCGCACCTTCGTCCATGCGAGTGCGGGGCTGGTACTGGCCGGGCACCATGTCATCCAGGCGTAGCGAAGCGGGCTGGCCGGGGTTCGGAGTGGCGGCATCGGATGCCGCCTCCACTTTGGGTCCGAGCAGGGCCTCCAGGCCGCGGCCCAGACCTTTGGGTTTCTTGGTCACCATGGTTGTCTCGTCTTGGTTTTTGGTCATTCGGAAATCAGTGCGGCAAGGAGCGCGTGTCCTTCGGCCCAGTCGCCCAGCTTCGAGTCGGCATTAATGTGCCCGGCCTCGCCTGCGTCGTGAAAGCGTGCGCCCCAGTCGGCGGCCAGACCCTGCGCACGCTCGAAGCTGCAAAAAGGATCGTCGCGGCTGCCGACCAAGAGCGTCGGAAACGGCAGGCGCTGGCGGGTGATCGGGGACCAGCTGCGCAGCGGCGCAAGCAACTCGGGCCGCTCGGTGTCACCGGGCGCCACCAGCAGGGCCGCGCGCACGCGGGCGGCGTGGCGGGAATGCGAAGCCCAGGCCGCCACCAGCAGACAGCCCAGGCTGTGCGCCACCAGCAGCACCGGCTCGGGCCGTGACAGCACCACCTCCTCGAGCCGCGCAGACCAGTCACCGCGCAAGGGCCGTTCCCAGTCGTGTTGCGCTACGCGGTGGTAACCCTGCAGCTGCTCCCAGCGGCTTTGCCAGTGGTCGGGGCCGCTGTCATGCCAGCCCGGCAAGAGGAGGACGTGGTCCGGTCGCATGGAGGTGAGGCGGTGGTGGTTTGGGTCAAGGGGCGGGTCACGCGCGCGCGCAGAGCCGGCGCGTGGACCTCATAGCTTCTGGATGCGCTCGACCATCTCGCGGGCGAACTCGACATAGGCCTGGCTGCCCCGGGCACCGGAGTCGAACACCACGCCGGGCAGGCCATAGCTGGGCGCTTCGGCCAGGCGCACGTTGCGCGGAATGACGGTGTTAAAGACCTTGTCGCCGAAATGCGCCTTGAGTTGCTCGCTCACTTGCTGCTGCAAGGTGATGCGCGGATCGAACATCACACGCAAAAGGCCAATGACTTCCAACTTGGGGTTCAAATTGCCATGGACCTGCTTGATGGTGTTGACCAGATCCGACAGGCCTTCGAGCGCGAAATACTCGCACTGCATCGGCACGATCACGCCATGGGCGGCGCAAAGACCATTGAGGGTCAACATCGACAGCGAGGGCGGGCAATCGATGAGCACGAGGTCGTACTCGGCGTCGACCTGCGCCAGGGCTTCGGCCAGGCGGCGCTCGCGCCGATCCAGGTCAACCAACTCCACCTCAGCGCCGGCCAGGTCGCGGTTGGCGCCCAGCACGTCGTAGCAACTGGTCTCGGCCCGCACGCGCGCTTCGGCCACACCGGCCTCCCCCAGCAACACGTCGTAAACGCTCTGCACCAGCTCGCGCTTGTCCACCCCCGAGCCCATCGTGGCGTTGCCTTGCGGATCCAGATCGACCAGGAGCACCCGCTGGCCGACAAGTGCCAGACCGGCGGCCAGGTTGACGGTGGTGGTGGTCTTGCCCACCCCGCCCTTCTGGTTCGCAACACAAAAGATCTTGGCCATGGCGTCCTCTGATGGAGTCGTTCGACGAATGAAGTGTTTGCTTACTTGTTGATTTAGCGAGAAATCACAAGGCGTAGGCCAAAGCCCAAAAGACAAAGCCCGGCGAACTTCTCGAGGGCACGGGTCAGCATCGGCAGCGTCCGCAGGCGCTCGGCCAGAAAGTGGGTGAGCAGAACCACGACCAGTCCGTAGGCAAATGTCAGGGCGGCAATGGTCAGCGCCATCACCCCGAAGGTCAGCAGCCCCTGGTGCCGGGCCGGGTCCACGAAGAGCGGAAAGAAGGCCATGTAGAAAACGATGGCCTTCGGATTGAGCAGGGTGATCAGGCCGGCCTGGCGGAAGTAATGGCGGGGCTGGATGTTCAAGACAGGTGCGTCACCAGGCTTGGCGGTCAGCATGCGAAGACCCAACCAGGCCAGGTAGGCGGCGCCCACCCACTGCACCGCATGGAAGGCCGGCGGCCATGCCGCCAACAGCGCGGCGACGCCAGCGACCGCGGCCCACAGCAAGACCTGGTCGCCCGCGATCACGCCCAGGGTGGCGGCCAGGCCGCCTGCAATACCGCCCTTGCTGGTTGAGGTGATCAAGGCCAGATTGCCCGGGCCGGGAATGGCCAGGAACAGGATGATCGCGGCGACGAAGGCGCCGTAGTCTGCAATACCGAACATCGGGTGCCCGGTGGTCCGGGCCAGTCTAGAGGTCTGGAAAAACCGGGGCAGCGGTGACAGGCAGCGCCGCTCCGGAAGCAGTCCCGAGTTTACGGGACGGACGCGGTGCTACCGACGCGTGGCGTCGGCAAGAACACTTCAGGCGGGCGTCGTGTCGGCGGCGGCCAAGCCTTTTCTCAGCCAGACCAGGCAGCGCTCGGCAGCCAGCCCGGGCACTTGTAGCGGTTCCACGTGAAACACGCCCACATGGGCTGGCAGGGCGGCGATCTCCTCGGAAGGGTGCTTGCCCTTCATGGCCATCCAGACGCCCTCCTCCGCCAAGGCCTGGCCAGACCAGTTCACGAAGTCCGCCAGCGACGCAAATGCGCGCGAGCAGATCAGGTCATAGGGGCCAGACAGGCGCTCGACGCGCTCGTGCACGCCGCGCAGCTTGCCGAGTTGGAGCTGGGCAGCCACCTGCTGAATGAAGGCCGCCTTCTTGGCCACGGTGTCCACGCAGTCCACCGCCAACCCAGGGCAGCAGATAGCCAGGACCACGCCGGGCAGGCCGGCACCAGAGCCCACATCCAGCAGCCGCAAGGGTCGGGCGCCAGGCACCGAGGCCAAGGCTATGGCGGAATCGCCGGGTGTGATGCCCAGCTGACGACACAGCGGCGCCACCACCGCCAGGCTGTCCATCAGGTGATGACTGAACATCTCGTCCGGACGGCGCAGGGCGGTGAGGTTGTAGACCTGGTTCCACTTCTGGATCAGGCCCAGGTAGGCGAGCAACTGGGCCTGTTGCCCCGCGCCCAAGGCCAACCCCAGCCGATCCAGCCCCTGGGCCAAGTCAGCAGCCATCCCTCCGACGATCCCCCCGCCCCCCCCCCCAACCACCTCACC
>JAURKV010000243.1 GCA_030831585.1 Ramlibacter sp.
CGCCGAACTGGCGCTGCGCGCAGGCATTCCGGCCGGAGTCATCAACGTCATCACGGCCGACGCCCAGCAAAGCATTGCGGTCGGCAAAGTGCTGTGCGCCAGCGACGTGGTGCGCCACCTGTCCTTCACCGGGTCCACCGAGGTGGGCCGCATCCTTATGGCCCAGTGCGCGCCCACGGTGAAAAAGCTCTCACTTGAGCTTGGCGGCAATGCGCCCTTCATCGTGTTCGACGACGCCGACATCGACAGCGCGGTCGAGGGTGCGTATGCGAGCAAGTACCGCAACGCCGGCCAGACCTGCGTCTGTACCAACCGCTTCTATGTGCAAGAGGGCGTGTACGACGAGTTCGTGCGCAAGTTTGCCGCCCGGGTCGAGACCGCCAAGGTCGGCAACGGCTTTGAGGACGGCATCAACCAGGGCCCGCTCATCGAGGAGGCCGCACTCGAGAAGGTGCAGCGCCATGTGGACGACGCCCTGGCCAAGGGCGCCCGGGTGGTGACCGGCGGCAAGCGTCTGGCCAGCCTGGGCTCGGGACAGTTCTTCGAGCCCACTGTGGTGGCCGACGCCACCGCCGACATGGCCTGCGCCCGCGAAGAGACCTTCGGCCCCTTCGCGCCGGTGTTCAAGTTCAAGACCGAGAAGGAAGCGGTGGACGCCGCCAATGCCACCGAGTTCGGTCTGGCCTGCTACTTCTACACCCGTGACGTAGGCCGCATCTTCCGGGTGAGCGAGGCACTTGAGTACGGCATGGTCGGCATCAACGTGGGCATTCTGGCCACCGAGCACGTGCCCTTCGGCGGCGTCAAACAGTCGGGTCTGGGCCGCGAGGGCTCGCACCATGGCATCGATGATTACGTCGAGATCAAGTACCTGTGCCTCGGCGACATCCTCAAGTGAGTCCGAGCTGAGACCATTTTCCGTCTGCAAACGCACCACGACCAGAAAGCCCCCCGATGAAAGCCCAACACGTCCTGGCCACCATCGGCCACACCCCTCACATCCGTATCAACCGCCTCTTTGGCCAAGGCCATGAGGTATGGATCAAATCCGAGCGCAGCAACCCCGGCGGCTCCATCAAGGACCGCATCGCTCTAGCCATGGTCGAGGCGGCCGAGGTCGATGGGCGCCTGAAGCCCGGCGGCACCATCATCGAGCCAACCTCGGGCAATACCGGCGTGGGCCTGGCCATGGTGGCCGCGGTCAAGGGCTACAAGTTGGTGCTGGTGATGCCCGATAGCATGTCGATAGAGCGCCGCCGCCTCATGCTGGCCTACGGTGCCACCTTCGATCTCACCCCGCGCGAAAAGGGCATGAAAGGTGCCATCGCCCGCGCCGAGGAACTGGCCGCCCAGACTCCGGGCGCCTGGATCCCGCAGCAGTTCGAGAACCCGGCCAACATTGCGGTGCATGTGCGCACCACCGCGCAGGAAATCCTCGCCGACTTCCCCGAGGGCCTCGACGCTATCATCACTGGCGTCGGCACCGGCGGGCACCTGAGCGGCGTCGCCGAGGTACTGAAGAAGCAGTGGCCCCAGCTCAAGGTTTTCGCGGTCGAGCCCGAGGCCTCGCCAGTGATCTCCGGCGGGCAGCCCGCGCCTCACCCGATCCAGGGCATCGGTGCTGGCTTTGTGCCGAAGAACCTGCGCACCGAACTACTCGATGGCGTGATCCAGGTCGGCGCAGAAGAAGCCCGCGAATACGGTCGCCGCAGCGCCCGAGAAGAAGGCCTCCTGGTGGGGATCTCTTCGGGCGCCACCCTCGCCGCCATTGCCAAGAAGCTGCCCGAGCTGCCCGCTGGTAGCCGGGTACTGGGCTTCAACTACGACACCGGCGAGCGCTACCTCTCAGTCGAAGGCTATCTGCCCGCCTGAGACAGCGCCCGGGGCGCCAGACGCTCCGCGGTCCGATGACGCGCACAGACAGTCAACCTCGGAGTCAACCTCGGCCATAGGCACTGCTCGTGCCGGGGTTTCCTACACCCGAGGCAGCCGCAGGCCGACGCTGGCCCCGGGCGGTGGCAGGGAAAGTAGCGGCCCATCCCTGACCGGAGCCTGCTGCCATGGACACCACTTACCTCTCTGACTGGGGCACCGCCCTGATGGCCTCGCTGAGCGCGGCCCTGGCCATGCTCTTTTCATCTGTTCCCAAGATCCTGGGATTTCTGATCATCGTGCTGGCCGGCTGGCTGATCGCGTCGCTGGTCGAGCGGGCGGTGGCGGCGGTGCTGCGCACCATCCACTTCAACGACCTGTCCGAGCGCTCCGGCCTGGCCGACTTCGTACGCAAGATGGGAACCGACACCGATGCCAGCGGCGTGATCGGCCTGGTCGCCAAATGGTTCATTCGGTTGATCGCGCTGGTGGTCGCCTTTGACGCACTGGGACTGCCCGCAGTGTCGGACGTGCTGCGCCAGTGGCTGCTGTGGCTGCCCAACGCGGTGGTCGCGCTGGTCGTGCTGGTGATCGGTGGCCTGGCGGCCCGGGCGCTTTCTAACCTTGTGCGCGGCGCAGCGGCTGAAGGCGGCCTGGGCAATCCGGACTTCCTGGCCAAAGTGGCCAACACCCTGGTGTGGGCCTTCGCCATTGTGGTGGCGGTCAACCAGATCGGCATCGCCACAGAACTGGTCAATACGCTGTTCATGGGCTTCGTGGGAGCACTCGCCTTAGCCGCCGGTCTGTCCTTCGGACTCGGCGGGCGCGATACTGCGGCGGAGATCGTGCGCATCTGGTGGCAGCGCGGAAGGGAGGAGTCGGGCGCAATCTCCCGGACAGCCCAGGCAGGCGCGGCACGCGCTGGTGGCGTGACTGGCGGGATGACTGGCGGGATGGCGGGTACCGCTTCGGGCGGCGCTTCGGGTGCCGCTTCGGGCGGCGCGTCCGGCGGAACTGGTGGCGGGACCTTGGGCACCGCACTCAGCTCTGCAGGCACGGGCGGCGGTCCGGCCGGTTTCCGGCCCTCGCCCGCAGGGCCGGACCGGTCCGAAGGAACCTGAGGCCAGAGTACGCGACGACACCCCAGAGTTTGATTCGGTACCGCTAGAATCAAGCGCTCTGCGGGCGTCGTTCAATGGCAGGACCTGAGCTTCCCAAGCTCAAGACGTGGGTTCGATTCCCATCGCCCGCTCCATCCCCTTTCGAGTGAACCACGCTCCCTGGCCCAAGGGCCTCTTGGGAAGAAAGCTCAGCGCGGGATGTCCCATCGCCCACGCGAATCGCAGCCATCCAGAATTCCGATACGACCTGACCGGCACAGTGCCTAGACTTTGCGCCATGAAATTCCCTATGAAGCGCAGGGCCGGTCCCACCTCGCGGCGATCGGTCATCACCACCGTGCTGGCACTGTCCATGGTCATGGCCACAGGGGTCTCGGCACAAACGTACCCGAGCCGCCCCATACAGGTCATCGTCCCCTATACCGCCGGCGGCAATACAGACGTAATGGCTCGGGGGTTCCTCGAGGCCATGCAGGCCACCACGGGGATCGCCGCGATCGTGAGCAATCGCGACGGTGCAGGCGGGACCGTGGGCTTCAGTCTGCTCAAGGCGGCCAAGCCCGACGGCTACACGCTGGTCTTCTCGCCGAACTCGCCACTGAGCAGCGCGCCGCATCTTATGAAGTCGCTGCCCTTCACGCCCGCGGATTTCATACCGATCTGCGGCGTGTTCGAGAATATCTTTGCGATCGCCGTGGCCCCGGGCTCCCGGTACGACAGCCTGCGCTCCCTGATGGACGAAGCGCGGCGGCGTCCCGGTGCCGTGTCGTTCGGCACCTCGGGGGTGGCCAGCGTGGGTCACCTGGCAGGGGAAGGCTTCGCCCGGAAAGTGGGTCTGACGTTCAATCACATTCCGTTCCGGGGTGAGGCGCAGATGCATGCCCAAATCCTTGGCGGGCAGATCGACTTCGGCTTGCTTGGCATGGGCTCAGCGGTAGGGGTGCTGCGTCCGCTGGCGATCTTCAGCGACAAGCGCTTGCCCTTCCTGCCCGACGTGCCAACGACCGCCGAGCTCGGCCTGCCTAATGTCCCGCCGGGCTACCAGGGCCTCTTCGCGCCCAAAGGCACGCCGCCGGAAATCGTCGCGCGCTTGTCGCAGGCCTGCGAGGTTGCCACGCGCTCGGCGCAGTTCGCCGCGTATGGCACGAATAACAAGCAGAAAGTCGCCTACTCCAGCGCCGAGAAATTCGCGGTGCAGATCGCCGAGGACTCCGAGTACAAGGCCCGCGTGATCCGGGAGCTCGGCATCAAGCCCGAGTGATCGGTCTGTAGCAGGCGGGCGTCACTGTGAGCGCACTGCGCGCATGCTGCGTCCACTGACTATCCCGCTCAGACTGGCTCGATCCGCTCCAGGTTGTTGTGCCCTACCCGCAGCGCGAAAGTTCTGTGTCTTGTTCTTGCACGCCCTGCACCGGACGGACTTGTCGGTGAATCCAGATCGGGCGCGGCCCGAAACCCAGGACCTAGCTGCTCCCGAGGGACGTGAATTCGGCGGCCGCAACCTGCGTGATAGCGCTTTGTCGCCTGGGCGCCCAAGCAAAAAAGACAGCGCTTGGCAAACGTTCCGGCTACCTTTCAGAAATCAGGCAGTATTACAGCGGTCGCACAGCTTGACGTTCAGGCCGCCCGAGTGCTCTCAAGGCCCCCCGGGTCTCGGAGCCCCCGGCTGGCCTTGCCCGTGCAAGCGGGCGGGCTTCGTGTCAACTCACCAACCCAAAGAGGGAGCACCGCTTGCGCCTCGTCTATCACGTCCTTCGCGCGGCCTGTATCACCGCACTCACCGCTCAGATCTTCTCCGTACAGGCCCAGCAATGGCGGCCTGCCCCCGCCTATGACAAGGCTCTAGCCGCCAACGTCCTGGACCGCAGTGTCCTGTTCCTGCCGCTGTATGGCGCGGTCTATCGCGCCAAGTTCGAGGTGATGCTCCAGGAACTGCCGGTGATACGCGGCGTCGTGATCCACAACCACGGCTGCGGCGGGCAATGGGGCTGGGAGACCTCTGTCGCCCAGTTCTATTACCGCGAGGGCTTTGCGGTGGTGGTGCCTGAATTCGTCACCCGTACAGGCAATAAGACCGGCTGCCCAGGCGCCACCGCGGAGGAGAGCCTGCGCCGGGGCGGCGAGCGATTCCGCGAGGGCATCTACACCGCGCGCAATCCGGCACGCCTGTCCGCGCGTGGCGACGATATCGAGCAGGTGGTGAGCTGGTTGAAAACGATCACCCAACTGCCCATCCTCCTCAGCGGGCACTCGGAGGGCTGCCGCACGGTGTACTTTTGGGACCGGAGCGACCCGCAGGTCAAAGGCGGCATCTGCCACAAGCAAAGTCTGAATGCCGACTACGAACACCTGTGGAAGTGGGACACGCGGCTGCCCATGTGGTCGTCCAACGAGGACGAAGATATTTGGGCCCAGGGCACAAAAGGCAAACCCGCGGTGGGCTTCGAGCGCAAGTTCACTGCGCACCCGGACAACCTCACCTCTTTCCGGTTCGCTGGCAACGGCCACGACCCGCTGGTACGCCCGGGCGAAACCGAGAGCCTGCGCGCCTGGCTCAGTCGCACGGTGCCTGGCAAGGCGCCGCGGGACACGGGGGGTGTGGCCTATGAGGACAAGCTGCCCTTGATTCAGGAGCGGCTGGGACGCACGGCTCCCGCGCGCTGAGCGCTGAGCGCTGAGCGCTGAGCGGTGAGCGGTGAGCGCTGAGCGCTGAGCGGTGCGCGGTGCCCGGTACGCGTCAGGCGGCAGACGCTCCGCGGCGCCAGCGTAAAAAACTAGTGAAAGTCGCGACTGCGCACCATGTCTCGCACGGCGGTGGCCGGGCGGTCCTGCGGTTCGCCCAGCCGCCCGAGCAGGTGCGACAGATCCCAGGCCCGCCGGGCCACCAGATGCCGCACCCGGCCACCGCCTTCCTCATTGCGCTGCCAGGTGCCCTCCACCGCCAGCAAGCGGGCGCGTAGCCAGACGTCGCGTTGCGCCTGCACCAGCGCGGGCCAGACGATGACGTTGACGCAGCCGCTCTCGTCCTCCAGCGAGACGAACATCACGCCCTTGGCGGTGCCGGGCCGCTGGCGCATCGTCACCAGGCCGCAGGCGCGTGCCATGCCCCCATCGCGCAAGGCCTGCAAGGCGCTGGCGCTGCGCCAACCCAGGGCGTCCAGGCGCTCACGCAGCAGGGCCAGGGGATGGCGGCGCAGGCTTAAGCCCAGCGCGGCGTGGTCGAAGACGATGTCTTCCCCTTCTGCCGCTGAGGGCAGGCGCAGCAGGTCTTCGTGCACCGGCGCCTCTTGCAGCAGGCCGCGCGGGCGGCGATGGACGGTCGCGGCCCAGACCTGCTGACGCCGGTGGCCGGCCAGGGTGGACAGCGCATCGGCTGAGGCCAGCAGGCCCATGTCGGAACGGTCCAGGCTGGCACGCAGCGCGAGGTCCTCCACATCGATGAAGGGCGCCTGGGCCCGTGCGGCCACCAAGCGAGCTGCCGCGACTTCCGAGAGGCCCAGCACCAGGCGCAGGCCCAGGCGTACCGCGGGCTGCGGTCCCGAGGGCTCCAGCGTGCAGTCCCAGTCGCTGGCGGTCACATCCACCGGCCGCACCTCCACCCCATGCTGCTGCGCGTCCTGCACCAGCTGCCAGGGGGTGTAAAAGCCCAGGGGCTGGGCGTCGAGCATGGCGGCCAGAAAGCAGGCCGGCTCGTGGTGCTTGAACCAGGCGCTGAAGTACACCAGCAGCGCGAAGCTGGCCGCGTGGCTCTCGGGGAAGCCATACTCGCCAAAGCCCTCGATCTGCCGGAAGATGCCCTCGGCAAAGTCCTGCGGGTAGCCGCGCGCCACCATGCCGCGCACCAGCGGCTCGCGAAAGCGCTGCACCCCGCCCTTGCGCTTCCAGGCGGCCATGCCGCGGCGCAGGGCGTCGGCCTCGCCCGCGGTGAAGGCGGCGGCCACCATGGCCAGTTGCATCACCTGCTCCTGGAAGATCGGCACGCCTAGGGTTCGACCCAGCGGCAGGGCCAGCTCCTGCTTGATGTAGTCAATGGGTAGGCCCTGCCGCCTTCGCTCACGCGCCTGCAGGTAAGGGTGCACCATGCCGCCCTGGATGGGGCCGGGTCGTACCAGGGCCACCTGCACCACCAGGTCGTAGTAGGTGCGCGGGCGCAGCCGCGGCAGCATGGCGCGCTGGGCCCGGCTCTCGACCTGAAACAGACCCACCGTGTCGGCACGACAGAGCATGTCGTAGACCTGCGGGTCTTCCTCGGGGATGTCCTGCAGGCGCAGCGCCGAGCCCCGCCAGGCGTTGACACGCTGCAGGCAACGGCGCAGGGCGCTGAGCATGCCCAGGGCCAGCACGTCGACCTTGAGCAGGCCCATGGCCTCCAGGTCGTCCTTCTCCCACTGGATGATGGATCGCTCGGGCATGGCGGCGTTTTCTACCGGCACCAGGCGGGTGAGGCGGTCTTGCGTCAGCACGAAGCCGCCCACATGCTGGCTCAGATGGCGCGGGAAGCCGCACAGCGCGCGCGCCACCGACAGCCACAGCGCGAGCCGGTGTGGCGTGGCCGGGTCCTCTGTGTCTGTGGTGACAGCAGCATCGCTTGCACCTGCGCCATCGCCTTGGCTTCCAGGGTGACCTGGGCCAGAAGTCCCTGGCCCGCACG
>JAURKV010000244.1 GCA_030831585.1 Ramlibacter sp.
CGCAGCCGCATCCGTGTGCAGGCCGACGGTCAGATGAAGACCGGACGCGACGTCGCCATCGGCGCGCTTTTGGGTGCCGACGAATTCGGCTTCGCCACTGCGCCTTTGGTGGTGGAGGGCTGCATCATGATGCGCAAGTGCCACCTGAACACCTGCCCGGTGGGCGTGGCCACGCAGGATCCGGCCCTGCGCAAGAAGTTCTCCGGCAAGCCCGAGCATGTCGTCAACTACTTCTTCTTCATCGCCGAAGAAGTGCGCCAGATCATGGCGCAGCTGGGAATCCGCAAGTTCGACGACATGATCGGCCGCGCCGACCTGCTGGACATGCGCCAGGGTATCGAGCACTGGAAGGCGCGTGGCCTGGACTTCGGCCGCCTGTTCGCGCTGCCCCAGGTGCCGGCTGACGTCGCCCGCTACCACGTGGCCGACCAGGACCACGGCCTGGACAAGACCCTCGACCGTATCCTGATCGAGAAGTCCAAGCCCGCGATTGAAAAGGGCGAAAAAGTCCAGTTCATGGAGAAGGCGCGCAACGTCAACCGCTCGGTGGGCGCCATGCTCTCCGGCGCGTTGACGAAGGTGCACCCCGAGGGCCTGCCGGACGACAGCATCCGCATCCAGCTTGAAGGCACCGGCGGCCAGTCCTTTGGCGCCTTCCTGGCCAAGGGCATCACGCTGTACCTGATTGGCGACGCCAACGACTACACCGGCAAGGGCCTCTCGGGCGGCCGCGTGGTGGTGCGTCCCAGCCTCGACTTCCGCGGTGAAGCCGTGCGCAACATCATCATCGGCAACACCGCGCTGTACGGCGCAACCACCGGCGAGGCCTTCTTCGCGGGCGTCGCTGGCGAGCGCTTCGCGGTGCGCCTCTCGGGTGCGACCGCGGTGGTGGAAGGCACCGGTGACCACGGCTGCGAGTACATGACCGGCGGCACTGTCGCCGTGCTGGGCAAGACCGGCCGCAACTTCGCTGCCGGCATGTCTGGGGGCGTGGCCTTTGTCTACGACGAGGATGGTCAGTTTGCCAGCCGTTGCAACACCGCCATGGTCTCCATGGACAAGGTGCTGCCGGCCGCCGAGCAAAAGGCAGCTGCCGCCAAGACCAAGTTGCACGCGGGCGAGACCGACGAGGTCTTGCTCAAGAAGCTGCTGGAAGACCACAACCGCTGGACCGGTAGCAAGCGCGCCCGCGAACTGTTGGACAACTGGGAGCAGGCCCGGGCGAAGTTCGTCAAGGTCTTCCCCAACGAGTACAAGCGCGCCCTGAGCGAAATGCACGAGCGCGAAGTGGCCGAGTCCAGAACCAGCAACAACGCCCAAGCCGCCGTGCGCGACGGCGTGGCCGCCGCTTGATGAGGCTCCGGGCAGTCATTTAAATCACTGAAGAATATTCGGAGCAATAGCATGGGAAAAATCACCGGCTTCATGGAGTTCGAGCGCCTGGAAGAGGGCTACAAGCCCGTTCCCGAGCGCGTCAAGCACTACAAAGAATTTGTCATCGGCCTCGATGACAGTCAGGCCAAGCAGCAAAGCGCCCGCTGCATGGACTGCGGCACGCCGTTTTGCAACAGTGGCTGCCCGGTCAATAACATCATTCCGGACTTCAACGACCTGGTGTTCCGTGAAGATTGGGAAGACGCCTTCACCGTCCTGGACTCGACCAATAACTTTCCCGAGTTCACCGGCCGCATCTGCCCCGCGCCTTGCGAGGCGGCCTGCACGCTCAACTTCAACGACGACGCGGTGGGCATCAAGTCCATTGAGCACGCCATCATCGACCGCGCCTGGGAGCATGGCTGGGTCAAGCCCCGTCCAGCCGAGGTTAAGACCGGCAAGAAAGTCGCTGTCGTTGGCGCCGGGCCGGCCGGCCTGGCTGCGGCCCAGCAGCTCGCCCGTGTCGGCCATGACGTGACACTGTTCGAGAAGAACGACCGCATCGGCGGCCTGCTGCGTTACGGCATTCCCGACTTCAAGATGGAAAAGTCGCACATCGACCGCCGTGTGGAGCAGATGAAGGCCGAAGGCGTCACCTTCCGCACCGGCGTGATGGTGGGCGAACTGCCCAAGGGCTCCAAGGTGACCAACTGGGCCAAAGAGACCATCTCCCCCGAGCAGCTCAAAAAAGAATTCGACGCGGTGCTGCTCACTGGCGGCGCCGAGCAGTCTCGTGATCTGCCGGTGCCCGGCCGCGACCTCGAGGGCGTGCACTTCGCGATGGAGTTTTTGCCGCAGCAAAACAAGGTCAACGCCGGCGACACGCTCAAGGGCCAGCTGCGCGCTGACGGTAAGCATGTCATCGTGATCGGCGGTGGCGACACCGGCAGCGACTGCGTGGGCACCAGCAACCGCCACGGCGCCCAGAGCGTGGTGCAGTTCGAGCTCATGCCCCAGCCGCCCGAGCAGGAAAACAAGCCCCTGGTTTGGCCTTACTGGCCGACCAAGCTGCGCACCTCGTCCAGCCATGAAGAGGGCTGCGACCGCGAGTTCTCCATCGCCACCAAGGAATTCATCGGCGAAAAGGGCAAGGTCACCGGCCTCAAGACCGTCCGCATCGAGATGAAAGACGGCAAGATGGTCGAAGTGCCCGGTACCGAGCAGATCATGAAGGCCGACCTTGTGCTGCTGGCCATGGGCTTCGTGGCCCCTGTCGGCACGGTGCTCGACGCGTTTGGTGTAGACAAGGACGCTCGCGGTAACGCCAAGGCCACGACCGACGAGGCCGGCGGCTACGCCACCAACGTAGCCAAGGTCTTTGCCGCCGGCGACATCCGCCGCGGCCAGTCCCTAGTGGTTTGGGCCATACGCGAAGGCCGCCAGGCCGCGCGCGCGGTAGACGAGTTCCTGATGGGGGCGAGCGTTTTGCCGCGTTGAGTGACGCGACGGGCCCCCGGTTGACCAGCTGCGGAAGCTGGGGGCGCGCAAAAAGGGGTTGGGTTTCTGGTCCCTTCCCCTTCCTTTAGAGCGGAGCGTCGCATGGCTGACGGTACTCTGCTCCGACCGGCGCTCTAACTGTTTGACAGAAGTGTATCCCATTAAATACACTCGGGCATGGCAAAGATCTATACGACGGAAGTATTTGATCTGTGGTTCGGGTCTCTACGTGACAGGCTCACCGCCCGCCGAATCCAGGCGCGCATCGATCGGGTCGAAGACGGAAACCTCGGGGACCACAAGTCATTGGGCGAGGGGGTCTTTGAATTGAGGATTCATCATGGCCCTGGATATCGCGTCTACTTTGCCCAGCGCGGGGAGGCGATCGTGATCCTCTTGGCCGGGGGTGACAAGACGACTCAAGCCAGGGACATTCGAATTGCGCAAGAGCTGGCGCGTCAACTGAAGGAGTAACAGATGGCTGCCCTCAAGCTACGTGAATGGAACAGTGCCGAGCACCTCAAGACCGAGGAGGACATGGCGCTTTATCTCGAGGCTTGCCTGCGGGAGGCGGGGGATGACGCCGCCTTCATCGCCAAGGCCCTGGGCACGATTGCTCGCGCCAAAGGCATGTCCGAGGTCGCGCGCGACACCGGTCTGGGCAGGGAGAGCCTCTACAAGGCGCTCTCGGGGGAAGGGAACCCCAGCTTCGCGACCATCCTCAAAGTCACCCGAGCGCTTGGGATCCAGTTGCACGCTGGCCCAGTGCGTGCTGCTTGACCTAGCGCAATGCCGGGCCTGCGCTAGCGCGCTGAATCAGCGCGCCAAAAAGCCCCGCGCCTTCAAGGCCTCGGCCAGCCGGTCGCGCCCCCTCAGGGCTTCCGGGCCGCGAACGCGGTGCAGCGAGTGCTCGGCCCAATCGCCGTTGGTCTTCATCTGTTGTGACTTGTAGAACTCCGCCATTGTGGCCACGTAGCGGTCGACGGGCTCGTCCTGGGCCGCCGTGTCGTAGCGTTCCCGGTGGAGTACGGCATCGATTGGCAGGCGTGGTTTGATGGAGGTCGGCCGCGCCGGGTCGGGGTAGCCCACGCACATGCCAAAGACGGCGACGGTGCGTGGCGGCAGGCCCAGTTCGGCGGCCACTTCTTCTGGTCTGTCACGCATGCCGCCGATGTAGACCACCCCCAAGCCCTGCGCCTCGGCGGCCACCGCGGCGTTTTGCGAGGCCAGTGCGGCATCCATCGCGCCGACCAACAGCAGCTCGAGGTAGTCGAGTCCGTCACGCGGTCGATTGCGTCGCTCGCCCACTGCCTCAAGGCGGGCGAGATCCGCCAGCCAGACCAGGTACAGCGGGCACTCGCGGATATGGCGCTGGTCTCCCCCCAGGCGTGACAGCCGCTCCTTGGCGGCCGGATCTTCCACCGCCACCACGCTCCAGGTTTGCAAGTTGGACGAGGTCGATGCCGATTGGGCGGCGGCAATCATCATTTCAAGCGCCTGCCGCGGTACCGGCTGCGGCGTGTAGGCGCGTACCGAACGATGATTCAGAAGCAAGGCGAGCGCGGGATCCTCCGCAACCTCCGGCAGTGAGGGCGCATCGGCGCCGTAGCGCGCCAAGAGCAGGGAGTTGAGGTCGGTCTGGGTTGTCATAGGGTCGGATTTCAGCGAGGCATGCGGACGACCCGGTGGTGGGCCAAGTCCAGGGGGATCAGCGCGGGGCCATGGTGGACGGCTTGATCAGCCGCTTCCAGCGCACCACTTCGTCGCGGATGAACGATTCGAACTCTTGCGGGCTGGAAGTCCGTACGTCGCCGTCAATGACCGCCAGGCGCTTTTTCACCTCCGGGTCGGCCAGGCTGGTGCGCAGGGCCTGGTGGATCTTGTCGACCACGTCCTTGGGCGTGCCGGCTGGGGCCAGCAGGCCCCACCAAACCACCGCGTTGAAGCCAGGCACGCCTTGCTCGGCCACCGTCCTGGCGTCCGGCGCTGACTTGAGCCGGTACTGGCCGGTCGAAGCGATCACCTTCACCCGCTTAGCGTCAATCAGCGGCTGCACCTGGGACATGCCGGTGAAGGTGAGGTCGATGTGGCCTGCGGCCACGTCGGAGATGGCCGGGCCGGCACCGCGGTAGGGAATGGTCTGAATGTTGGTGCCGGTGGCCTCCTTGAACAACTCCGCGGCCAGGTGCGCGCCGGAGCCGTCGCCAGAGGTCGAGATATTGAGCTTGCCCGGGTTCTTCTTCGCCAGGGCAATCACCTCCTGCACGGAGTTGGCCTCCAGCGTTGTGCGCGCCACCATCGCGAAGGGGTAGGAGATGACCAGGCTGATGGGGGCGAAATCTTCCGGCGTGCGGTACTTCAGGTTGGGGACCAGCGAGGGGTTGGTCGACAGCGCCGTGCTTGCAAAAAGCAGCGTGTAGCCGTCGGGCGTGGCGCGCGCGACGAACTCCGAGCCGGTCACGGTGTTGCCACCACCACGGTTCTCGATCACCACCGGCTGGCCCAGGGCGGCGGAGAAGTTCTCGGCCCAGCTGCGCACGATGAAGTCACCACCGCCGCCGGCGGCGAAGGGAACGACGATGCGCACAGGGCGGGTGGGCCAGGGGTCTGCTGCGAACACCGGCAGGGCGGCGGCAGCCAGGGCGGCGCACAGCGTACGCCGGGTGAGTGAATACAGCAGTTGGACTTTTTTCATTGGCAGGTCTCCTTATCGATGTCAAGCGGGCGGGCGCATCAGGCCGGAGGTCGGTGGTGGGCGGTCGCCATCTCCTCGACCATGGTCTTCATCTCGCGCGCCAGTGGGTCGCGCAACTCCTCCAGCACATGGGCCACCAGGCCGATGGCCCGGGCCATCACGCCAATGCCTCGGACGATCTCCCAAGGCAGTCCCAGCTCGCAGGCGATGGCCGCGATGGCGCCAGTGGCGTTGACCGGCAGGCTTTTGCCGAGGCGGCGGCCGGCCTCCTCGGCGATCGCCTGCATCAGGGCGACGTACGGGCCCTCAAAACCTTGCTCACGGGCGATAGCAAAGAGCGCCGGCGCCCGCGGGTCCACCGGCTTGTGAATGTGGTGGCCGATTCCTGGCACGTTGCCGCCGGAAGCCATCTCGCGTTCCACCAGATCGCGCGCCAGCGCGGCGATGTCGGCGCCAGGCTCGGGCTGGGGCATGGCCTGCTGCAGCAAGCGGGCTGCGTCCTCCATGCTTCCCACGAATACGCTGCCCAGCCCGCACAGGCCCGCGCCCACCGCGGCCTGCATGGCCTCGGGTGCCCCGGCGATCGTTAGCCGAGTGACGAGTGCGCTGGGGGTCAGGCCGTGCTCGACGAGGCAGACCGCGATGGCGTTGAACATCACCGACTCGCGCGGGGTTGGCAGCCGGTCGGTCATCTCGAGAAAGGCCATGTCACCCAAAGACACTTTCCCCAGGATGTCCTTGCAGACGTCCAGGCCTTTGACGGTGATGGTGTCGGTGGTGCTCCAGGCGATGTTCGTCTGGATGGTCTTTCGCTTTGCCATGGGTACTTTTGACGATGGTGGGCAGCGTGCCGCCGAAAACCAGGGTGGCGCTTTGCTCGCAAATGTAAACCGGGCCCGGACTCGCCCGTTACCTCGTCCGGGGTCACCCTGTTGTGTGGCCATCTATTGGCACCACCCGGAGCAGCGCCGCTTGACCCGCTGCCACCGTATCATTGGCGAGAAAGTTCCCGCCGGTCATCTTCATACCGTCGGCCCCATCGCGTCCATGCCCCTGACTGCCCCCTCCCCCTTGGTGGAATGCCGAGACCTGCGTTTCGGCTACGGAAACCGCCCCATCCTCGATGGGGTGAGCTTTACCGTGCCGCAGGGCAAGGTGACGGCCCTTATGGGTGCCTCGGGCGGCGGCAAGACCACGGTCTTGCGCCTGATCGGTGGTCAGGTCCGACCTCAGGGAGGTAGCCTGCGCTTCGAGGGGCAGGAGGTGGCAGCGCTCGACCGCCCTGGTCTTTACGCTATCCGCCGGCGCATGGGCATGCTGTTCCAGTTTGGCGCGCTGTTCACCGACCTCTCGGTGTTCGACAACGTGGCATTTCCCTTGCGAGAGCACACCCACCTGCCCGAGGCGCTGGTGCGCGACATCGTGCTCATGAAGTTGCAGGCGGTCGGACTGCGCGGCGCGCGTGACCTGATGCCCAGCGAAATTTCTGGCGGCATGGCCCGTCGCGTCGCCCTGGCCCGGGCGATCGCCCTGGACCCGGCGCTCGTCATGTACGACGAACCCTTTGCCGGCCTCGACCCGATCTCCCTGGGCACGGCCGCCCAGCTCATTCGGCAACTCAATGACGCCTTGGGCATCACCAGCCTCGTCGTCTCGCATGACCTGGAGGAAACCTTCCGCATTGCCGATCAGGTCATCATCTTGGCCGGCGGCAAGATCGCCGCCCAGGGTTCGCCGGCCGAGGTCATGGCCTCAGAAGACCCGCTGGTGCGCCAGTTCGTCCATGCCCAGGCCGACGGCCCGGTGCGATTCCATTACCCTGGTCCCACTGTGGACCAAGACTTTGGCTCAGCCGCCGCGTCAGGCCAGGGGGGGCGGCGATGAGGTTTCTGCATCCCGCACGGGTGGGCTACGCCGTCCGCGGCCAGGTGGCAGACCTGGGCCGTGCTGCTCGCCTCTTCGGGCGTCTGATTCGCATGTCGGGTCCAACCCTGGCCCGCTTTGGCCTGGTGCGCGACCAGATCCACTTCCTCGGTAACTACTCCCTGGCCATCATCGCCATCTCCGGGCTCTTCGTCGGATTCGTACTGGGACTGCAGGGCTACTACATTCTCCAGCGCTATGGCTCTGCCGAAGCCCTGGGCCAGTTGGTGGCGCTCACCCTGGTGCGCGAGCTCGGACCGGTGGTCACCGCCTTGCTTTTTGCCGGCCGTGCCGGCACCTCGCTCACCGCCGAAATTGGTCTGATGAAGGCCGGCGAGCAGCTGGCGGCGATGGAAATGATGGCGGTGGACCCGGTGCGCCGCATCCTTGCGCCCCGGCTGTGGGGCGGCATCATCGCGATGCCGCTCCTCGGCGCGGTGTTCAGTGCGGTCGGTATCCTCGGCGGATGGGTCGTGGGCGTGGTGTTGATCGGAGTCGACTCCGGCTCTTTCTGGAGCCAGATGCAGGGTGGGGTCGAGGTCTGGAAGGATGTTGGCAATGGCTTGGTCAAGAGCTTCGTGTTCGGCATTGCGGTGACCTTCATCGCCCTGTGGCAGGGCTACGAGGCTCACCCCACGCCCGAGGGGGTGTCTCGCGCGACCACCCGCACGGTGGTGAGCGCCTCCCTGACGGTACTGGGCCTGGACTTCATCCTCACCGCGATGATGTTCAGCCTGTGAGGTGGGCGACCAGTTTGAAGGATTTGCAAGATGGAACGTTCTAAAAATGATGTGTGGGTGGGTCTCTTCGTCCTGGTGGGCGCGGCGGCGATCCTTTTTCTCGCCCTGCAGTCGGCCAACCTGCTGACCTTGAGCTTCCAGTCCACTTACCCGGTGGTCGCCAAGTTCGACAACATCGGCGGCCTCAAGGCCCGTGCTGCGGTCAAGAGCGCTGGCGTGGTGGTCGGTCGGGTGCAGTCGATCACTTTCGATGACAAAAGTTTCCAGGCCAGGGTGACTTTGGCGCTTGAGTCGCGCTACGCTTTCCCCAAGGACAGCTCCCTCAAAATCCTGACCAGCGGCTTGTTGGGCGAGCAGTACATCGGAATCGAAGCTGGCGCCGAAGAAAAAAATCTCGGCTCGGGCGACCAGGTGTCCAGCACCCAGTCGGCTGTGGTCCTTGAGAACCTGATCGGACAGTTTCTCTATAACAAGGCCTCCGATGCCGGCGGCTCTCCCGGCAAGCCCGCGGCTGCCGGTACCCCCGCCGCGACTCTCAAGTAATCCATGCGCTTCAAGTCGTCCCTCCATCGTCTGCTGCGCGCCGGGGCCCTGGCCCTGGTGGCGGCCTGGCTGTCGGGCTGCGCGAGCCTGGTCGGGGATCCGACCCACCCGGTTGATCCCTTCGAGCCCATCAATCGCAAGGTGATGGCGTTCAACGACGATCTGGATTCGGCCGTGCTCAGGCCGGTGGCCGTGGCCTACCGCGACCACATGCCCCGCCCGGTCCGGCATGGCGTGAGCAATGTTCTGGGCAATATTGCCGATGTCTGGTCCTTCTTCAACAGCACCTTGCAGCTCAAGCTCCGCCAGGCCGCCGAATTGGGAGGCCGGGTGGTCATCAACTCGTTGTTGGGTCTGGGCGGCCTGGTGGACGTGGCCAGTGATCTTGGCATCGAGCATCGCTCCGAGGACTTTGGCCAGACTCTGGGCCGCTGGGGCGTTCCGGCGGGACCTTACCTGGTGCTGCCGGTGCTGGGCCCCTCCAGCGTCCGTGACGCCGCGGCCACCCTGACCCTGGACCGCTACATGGACCCGCTGACCCATCTTGACCATGTCCGGGTCCGGTTCGCGATGTACGGCCTGCGCGCGGTCGATACCCGGACCAACCTCCTCAAGGTGACCAACGTTCTGGACGATATCGCGCTGGACCGGTACACATTTACCCGCGATGCCTACCTGCAGCGGCGGTTCGCCGAGGTCAGCCGGGGTCGACCCGCGCTACCGCCTCTCGACCCGGGCGACACGTGGGATGGGCGTGACGACAGCCCGGCGCCCGCTGTGCCTGCTGCGCCCACCCCTCCGGCTGGCGCTCAAGTCAGCCCGGCCTTGCCACCACCAGGGGTGCCCGCGCCAGAGCACAATCCGAAGCCATGAGCACTCCCGTCTTCACCCTCGCGCTTTCCTGGACCCGCCGCCAGTTGCTGGCTTTGGCCCTACTGCCGCTGGCTGCCTTCATGGCCCTGCTGCCAGGCTCCGCCCGTGCCGCCGATGAGTCGCCCGACGTGTTGGTTCGGACACTTTCCGAAGAGATGCTCACGATCATCCGCGCCGACCCCGCTCTGCGCTCTGGCGATATGCGCCGGATCATGGCCTTGGTCGATGCGAAGGTCATGCCCAATGTGAACTTCCAGCGCATGACCGCGCTGGCGGTGGGTCCCACCTGGCGGCAGGCCTCCCCCGAGCAGCGCAAGCGCCTGCAGGAGGAGTTCAAAACCCTGCTGGTGCGCACCTACGCCGGCGCGCTCACCCAGATCCAGGACGAGACCGTGGTGGTGCGCCCGGTACGCCTGTCGCCCGGCGACACCGAGGTCGTGGTGCGCACTGAAATCCGTGGCCGCGGGGACCCTATTCAGCTCGACTACCGTCTCGAGAAAACGCCCGGGGAGGGCGCCGGCTGGAAGATCTTCAACCTCAATGTTCTCGGCGTCTGGCTGGTCGAGACCTATCGCAGCCAATTCGCCCAGGAGATCAATGCCCGTGGCCTCGACGGCTTGGTCAACGCCCTGGCCGAACGCAACCGGACGGCTGGCAACCGACCGCGCAACTGATTGGCTGGACAAATCGGTTCGACTGGTCGGCCCACCCCAAACCTTCTCTCGCCCTGCGCGCGACCGCCTCACACTCGAAGCCCATGCCGACCCTGGCCCTGCCCCCGACACTGACCCACGCTGAGGTGCCTGCCTGCCTGCAGGCCCTGGCTGCTGCCTGCGCCCCGACGGGTGCAGAAGCGGGTGTGGGTGTGGGTGGGGCCGCAGCCCGGACCCTGGTGGCCGATGCATCAGCCCTGGCGCACTTCGACTCCTCGGCCCTGTCGATCCTGCTAGAGGCCCGTCGGCTGGCCGCAGTCCGCGGCCTGAGCTTTTCAGTGCAGGGCCTGCCCGTGCGCCTGGCCGGTCTGGCCGCGCTTTACGGCGTGGGCGACCTTCTGTCCGGCCAATAGCTGCCCGGCCGCCTAAAATGGCGGGTTCACATGCCCGTCGCCATCTCCTTTCAATCCGTCTCCAAGACCTACCGCTCCGCTGAACGTGAGCTGCGGGCCCTGGACCGAGTCAGTTTTGACATCCAGCCCGGCGAGTTCTTTGGCCTGCTGGGGCCCAATGGCGCGGGCAAGACCACCCTGATCAGCATCCTGGCTGGCTTGGTGCGTCCCACCTCGGGCCAGGTCACCGTCCATGGCCACGATGTGCAAGCCGATTACGCCCAGGCGCGCCGCCAGCTGGGCATCGTGCCGCAGGAGCTGGTCTTCGACCCCTTCTTCAATGTCCGCGAGGCGCTTCGCTTCCAGTCAGGCTACTTTGGCGTCAAGCACAACGACGCCTGGATCGATGAACTGCTCGAAAGCCTGGGTCTGGCCGACAAGGCGGGCAGCAATATGCGCCAGCTCTCTGGCGGCATGAAGCGCCGGGTGCTGGTGGCCCAGGCCCTGGTGCACAAGCCGCCCGTCATCGTGCTCGACGAGCCCACTGCGGGCGTCGACGTGGAGCTACGCCAGACGCTGTGGCAGTTCATCGCCAAGCTCAATCGCGAAGGACACACGGTGCTCCTGACCACCCACTACCTTGAAGAGGCTGAGGCCCTGTGCAGCCGCCTGGCCATGCTCAAGTCGGGCCAGGTGGTGGCGCTCGAGCGTACTTCCGAGCTGCTGCGCGCAGCCTCGAGCAATGTGCTGCGCTTCAAGACCGACGGCCATGCCCTGCCGCCAGCCCTTGCGGCCAAAGCCCGAATCACCGGCCGCATCGTGCAACTGCCAGCGCATGACGCGCGCGAGATCGAGGCCTATTTGGCCGCGGTGCGTGAGGCGGGTCTGGTGGCCGAAGACGTAGAAATTCGCAAGGCCGACCTGGAGGACGTCTTCCTCGACGTGATGGCCGACCGGCAGAAGGCGGGCGCCGCGCCGGCGGCGTCGAGCCCGGCTTCGCTGGAGGCGGCGCCATGACCGGCTGGCAGACCCTGTTCTACAAGGAAGTGCTGCGCTTTTGGAAAGTCGGTTTCCAGACGGTGGCGGCGCCTGTCATCACTGCGCTGCTCTATTTGATGATCTTCGGGCATGTGCTCGAGGGCCATGTCAAGGTCTACGACCGCATCGAGTACACCGCCTTCCTCGTTCCCGGGCTGGTGATGATGTCGGTGCTGCAAAACGCCTTTGCCAACAGCTCATCGTCGCTGATTCAAAGCAAGATCATGGGCAACCTGGTCTTTGTGCTGCTCACGCCGCTGTCGCACTGGGCCTGGTTCCTGGCCTACGTGGGATCTTCCGTCGCTCGCGGACTGGCGGTGGGCACCGGTGTGCTGGTGGTCACCTCGTTCTTTGTGCGCCCGGAGTTCACCTACCCGCTGTGGATCTTGCTGTTTGCCCTACTGGGTGCGGGCATGCTGGGCGCTCTGGGGCTGATCGCCGGCTTGTGGGCAGAGAAGTTCGACCAGATGGCCGCCTTCCAGAACTTCATCATCATGCCGATGACGTTCCTCTCGGGCGTGTTCTATTCCATTCATTCCCTGCCGGGCTTTTGGCAGCAGGTGAGTCACCTCAATCCCTTCTTCTACATGATCGACGGCTTTCGCTACGGCTTCTTTGGCCAGAGCGATGTGTCGCCCTGGATCAGTTTGACCATCGTGGGCAGCGCCTTCCTGGTCGTCTCCGCGGTGGCGGTGCGCCTTCTGCGCATCGGCTACAAGATCCGCAGCTGAAGCCTGTCGCCTTTTTCTTTTTTCCTGCGCAAACCCATGACTGCCGAAGAACTGCAAGCCATCATCGCCGCCGGCCTGCCCTGCGAGCACCTGCAGGTTCAGGGGGACGGTCGGCACTGGTCGGCCGTCGTCGTCTCGACCGAATTCGAAGGCAAGCGCCTCGTCGCCCGTCACCAGCGGGTCTACGCCACCCTGGGTGAGAGAATTCGCAACGACGAGGTACACGCCCTGTCGATGAAGACCCTGACCCCGGCCGAATGGGCCGCGCAGGCCTGACCGGACCACTGATGGACAAACTCCTCATTCGCGGCGGCCGCCGTCTCCAGGGCGAGGTGCAGATCGCTGGCGCCAAGAACGCCGCCTTGCCCGAGCTGTGTGCCGCCCTGCTCACCGACCAGCCAGTGGTGCTCAAGAACGTGCCGCGCCTGCAGGACGTGAGCACCATGATCCGGCTGGTGCAGAACATGGGCGTGACCGTTACCCGCGAGGGCGAGCAGGTTCACCTGGACGCCGGCGCCCTGACCAAGCCGGAGGCGCCCTACGAACTGGTCAAGACCATGCGTGCTTCGGTGCTGGCCCTGGGCCCGCTGCTCGCCCGCTTTGGCCGCGCCCGTGTGTCGCTGCCGGGTGGCTGCGCCATCGGCTCGCGGCCGGTGGACCAACACATCAAGGGCCTGCAGCAGATGGGGGCTGTCATTGCCGTCGAGCACGGCTACATGATCGCCAGCCTGCCCGAGGGCCGCACCCGGCTGCGGGGAGCCGTGATCCGCACCGACATGGTCACTGTGACCGGCACCGAAAACTTCATGATGGCCGCCGCCCTGGCCGAGGGCGAGACCGTCCTTGAGAACGCGGCGATGGAGCCCGAAATCGGCGACCTGGCCGAGATGCTGATCGCCATGGGCGCGCGTATCGATGGCCATGGCACCAGTCGCATCCGCATCCAGGGCGTGCCGCGCCTCTCGGGCTGCACGCACCAGGTGGTGGCCGACCGCATCGAGGCCGGTACCTTTTTATGCGCGGTAGCCGCCACTGGCGGCGAGGCCTTTCTCAAGGACGGCCGGGCCGACCACCTGGAGGCGGTGATCGACAAGTTGCGCGCCGCCGGCGCCCGCGTGGAAGCAGCCCCCGGCGGTATCCGCGTGTCGGCGCAGGGCCGGCTCCAGTCGCAGAGCTTTCGCACCACCGAGTACCCCGGCTTTCCGACCGACATGCAGGCGCAGTTCATGGCGCTCAACGCCATCGCCCAGGGCTCGGCCATCGTGACCGAGACCATCTTCGAAAACCGATTCATGCACGTCAACGAGATGGTCCGTCTGGGTGCGCGCATCCAGGTCGACGGCAAGACGGCCTTGGTCGAGGGCGTGCCCCGGTTGTCAGGCGCCACCGTGATGGCCACCGACCTGCGGGCCTCGGCGAGTCTGGTCATTGCCGGTCTGGTGGCCGAGGGCGAGACGCAGGTCGACCGCATCTACCACCTCGACCGGGGTTACGACCGCATGGAAGAAAAACTGCGCGGTCTGGGTGCCGATATTGAACGGGTCAAGTGAGGGCAGGGCGATGAGCCAGAACACCCAAGAGACGATCACCCTGGCCCTGTCCAAGGGCCGCATCTTCGACGAAACCCTGCCCCTGTTGCGGGCCGCCGGTATCGAGGTGCTGGAAGATCCCGAGAAGTCGCGCAAGCTGATTCTTGCGACGAACCAAGCGCAGGTGCGCGTGGTCTTGGTGCGCGCCTCTGATGTCCCCACTTACGTGCAGTACGGGGGCGCCGATCTGGGCGTGACCGGGCTCGACACCCTGATCGAGCACGGCAGCCAGGGCCTTTACACCCCGTTGGACCTGGGCATCGCCAAGTGCCGGGTGAGCGTCGCGGTACGCGCCGACTTCGACTACGCCCGCGCGGTGCGCCAGGGCGCTCGCCTGCGGGTGGCGACCAAGTACACCGGCATCGCTCGCGAGTTCTTCGCCACCAAGGGCGTGCATGTGGACATGATCAAGCTCTATGGCAGCATGGAGCTGGCGCCCCTCACCGGCTTGGCCGACGCCATCGTGGACCTGGTCTCCACCGGCAACACGCTCAAGGCGAACCACCTGGTCGAGGTCGAACGCATCATGGACATCAGCTCCCGGCTGGTGGTCAACCAAGCCTCGCTCAAACTCAAGCAGGGGCCGATCCGGCGCCTGATCCAGGCTTTCGCCGCCGCCACCGGCGCGAAGGCCGACTGACGCTGCGCCACCCCGGCCGGCCCCGACCCTGAACTGACCATGAGCCTCTGCGCCCGCCCCCTGCGACTTGCCACCACGGACACCGGCTTTGACGCCGCCTTCCAGGCGCGCCTGAGTTGGTCGGCTGACACCGACGCCCAGGTCGAAGAGCGCGTGGCCGAGATCCTGGCAGCGGTGCGACAGTCCGGCGACGCCGCGGTGCTCGAGTACACCGCCCGTTTCGACCACTTGCCCGCCCACACCCTGGGCGAGCTAGAGCTGACCCAGGCCGAGCTCAAGGCCGCCTTCGAGGGTCTGCCCGCCGACCAGCGCAGCGCCCTGGAGCAGGCGGCCGCCCGCGTGCGCAGCTACCACGAGGCGCAAAAAAAGGCCTCGGGCGAAAGCTGGAGCTACCGCGACGCCGACGGCACCTTGCTGGGACAAAAAGTCACCCCGCTCGACCGGGTCGGCATCTACGTACCCGGCGGCAAGGCCGCTTACCCCTCCTCGGTGCTGATGAACGCCATCCCCGCCCATGTGGCGGGCGTGGGCGAAATCATCATGGTCGTGCCCACCCCACGCGGCGAGAAAAACCCGCTGGTGCTGGCCGCCGCCTATGTGGCCGGGGTCACCCGCGCCTTCCAGATCGGCGGTGCGCAAGCCGTGGGCGCTCTGGCCTATGGCACGGCCACCGTGCCCCGGGTCGACAAGATCACCGGCCCGGGCAACGCCTATGTGGCCGCCGCCAAGCGCCGGGTGTTTGGCCAGGTGGGCATCGACATGATTGCGGGCCCCAGCGAGATCCTGGTGCTGGCCGACGGCAGCACCCCCGCCGCCTGGGTGGCAATGGATCTCTTTTCGCAGGCCGAGCACGACGAGCTGGCCCAGAGCATTTTGTTGTGCCCCGACGCCGCCTACATCGACCGGGTGCAGGCCGAGATTGACCGCCTGCTGCCGCAGATGCCGCGCGCCGAGATCATTGCCAAGTCGCTCACCGGTCGCGGCGCGCTGATTCACACCCGCAGCATGGACGAGGCCTGCGCCATCAGCAATCGCATCGCGCCCGAGCACCTCGAGATTGCTTCGAACGAGCCGCACCGCTGGGAGCCTTTGCTCAAACACGCTGGCGCCATTTTCCTGGGCGGCTTCACCAGCGAGTCGCTGGGCGACTACTGCGCCGGCCCCAACCATGTGCTGCCCACCAGCAGCACCGCGCGCTTTTCCAGCCCGCTGGGTGTCTACGACTTTCAAAAGCGCTCCAGCCTGATCGAGGTCAGCGAGCAGGGCGCCCAGGTGCTGGGCAAGATCGCCTCGGTCCTGGCCCACGGCGAGGGCTTGCAGGCCCACGCCCGGGCGGCCGAAATGAGGTTGAAGTAACTACACGAATTTCGTGTTGCACGGGATTCGTGGGTTAAACTGGGCGCATGAAGAACGTCACCATCACCGTCGAGGACGAGGCCTTGGAGTGGGCTCGTATCGAGGCAGCCAAGCGCAACACCAGCGTATCGCGGCTGGTGGGTGAGTTGCTGGCCGAGCGCATGCGCCAAGAAGATGCCTACGAGCTGGCCATGCGCGAGGCGCTGAACTTCCCGTCCTGGGGCAAGTCGGAAGGCCCCTACCTGACCCGCGACGAACTTTATGACCGCGCTCGTTTTCGTTGACACCAACGTCCTGCTCTACGCCCATGACGAGCGGGACCTGGACAAGCAGGCGCGTGCCCGTGAATGGGTGGGCTGGTGCTGGCGCCAACGTGCCGGCCGTATCAGCACCCAAGTGCTCAATGAGTTCTACAACAACGCGATCACCAAGTTTCGCAAGTCGGTCACCTTGCAGGAGGCGCGCCAGCAGGTGACCCGACTGCGGCTGTGGCAGCCGCCCCATCTGGATGTCTACACCGTCGACGGCGCCTGGGCCCTGCAAGACCGCTACCTGCTCAGTTATTGGGATGCGCTGATCGTTTCCTCGGCCCACCAGCAAGGCTGTGCCTGCCTGCTTTCCGAGGATCTTCAGCACGGCCAACTGCTCGACGCTGTGCGTGTGGTGAATCCCTTTCAGGCCTTGCCCGCCGATCTCCCCGCCCTGACATGAGCCAGCCCCTGCCCCCTCCGATCGATCCCCGCATCGCCCGCCTGATCCGCCCCGACGTGCAGTCCATGCACGCCTACGTGGTGCAGGACGCCGCCGGCTTCGTCAAGCTCGACGCCATGGAGAACCCCTACCGGCTCTCCCCCGAGCTCCAGGCCCGGTTGGGTGAGCGCCTGGGCCGGGTGGCGATCAACCGCTACCCGGGTCCGCGCATCGACGAGCTGAAGGCCGCCCTGGCTGCCCACGCCGGTCTACCCGCCGGCTGCGGCCTGATCCTGGGCAATGGGTCAGACGAGCTCATTTCCCTGCTGGCCCTGGCCTGCGCCCGGCCCGGCGCCACCGTGCTCGCACCGCTGCCTGGCTTCGTGATGTACGCGATGAGTGCGCAACTGCAGGGGCTGCAGTTCGTCGGCGTCGACCTCACTGCGGATTTCGCGCTTGACCTGCCGGCCATGCTGGCCGCCATCGAGCAGCACCAGCCGGCCATCATCTACCTGGCCTATCCGAACAACCCAACGGCCAATCTGTGGGATGTCGCCGCCATGGACGCCATCGTCGCCGCCGCGCCAGGCCTGGTGGTGATCGACGAGGCCTACCAGCCCTTTGCCAGCCGCAACTACCTGGGCGGCTTGGCCGCCCACTCCCATGTGGTGTTGATGCGGACCCTCAGCAAATTTGGGCTGGCCGGCATCCGTCTGGGCTACATGATGGGTGCCAGCGCCCTCATCGCCGAGATCGACAAGGTGCGCCCGCCCTACAACGTGAGCGTGCTCAATGCCGAGGCGGCGCTCTTCGCCCTCGAGCATGCCGACGTCTATGAGGCCCAGGCCCGCGAGCTGCGCGAAGAGCGGCAGATGCTGCTGGAGAGCCTGGCGCAGATGCCTGGGGTCCGGCCCTTCCCGAGCGACGCCAACATGATCTTGGTGCGGGTGCCCGATGCCAAGGCTGTTTTCGAAGGCATGAAGGCCCGAGGGGTACTGGTCAAGAACATTTCTACAATGCACCCCTTGCTGGCACAGTGCCTGCGCTTGACTGTCGGCAACCCCGAAGAGAACGCGCGCATGCTCGCCGCCTTGCAGGCCTCACTATGACCACCCCTTCCGCCCCCACGGCCACGACGCCGGCCGCCCGCACCGCCGAAGTCTCGCGCAATACCGCCGAGACGAAGATTCGCGTGCGCGTCAACCTGGACGGCACCGGCCAGGCCAAGCTATCCACCGGCATCGGCTTTTTCGACCACATGCTTGAGCAGATCGCCCGCCACGGGATGATCGACCTTGAAATTGAGGCCCAGGGCGACCTGCACATCGACGGCCACCACACGGTCGAAGACGTGGGAATTACCCTTGGTCAGGCCTTCGCGAAGGCGATGGGCGACAAAAAAGGCATTCGCCGTTATGGCCATGCCTACGTGCCGCTGGACGAGGCCCTCTCGCGCGTGGTGGTCGACTTCTCTGGCCGCCCGGGCTTGGAGATGCATGTCCCCTTCAAGAGCGGAATGATCGGCACCTTCGACACGCAGTTGGCCTTTGAGTTCTTCCAGGGTTTCGTGAACCACGCCTTCGTCACCCTGCACATCGACAACCTGCGCGGCGAGAACGCCCATCACCAGTGCGAAACCGTCTTCAAGGCCTTCGCCCGCGCCCTGCGCGCCGCGGTGGAGGCAGACCCGCGCGCGGCCGGCATCATTCCCTCCACCAAGGGCTCGCTCTAAGCCGCCGCTGCGGTAGATTGCGCGAGCAGTGGACGGACAGGCAAAGAACGAATGAAAACCGTCGCCGTCGTTGACTACGGCATGGGTAACCTGCGCTCCGTCACCCAGGCTGTCATGCATGTGGCCTCGGGCAGTGGGGTGGAGGTTGTCTGGGCCCGTCGTCCCGAGGAGGTGCTCGCTGCCGACCGGGTGGTGCTGCCCGGCCAGGGCGCGATGCGCGACTGCATGCGCGAGCTGCACGCCAGCGGCATGCATGCGGCAGTACTGCATGCCGCAGCGCACAAGCCGCTCATGGGTGTCTGCGTCGGTATGCAAATGCTGCTCGATCGCTCCGAAGAGGGCCCGACCGAATCACTGGGCCTGATCCCGGGCGAGGTCGTGCGCTTCCAGCTGGCGGGTCGGCACCAGGCCGACGGCAGCCGTTTCAAGGTGCCCCAGATTGGGTGGAACCAGGTGCGCCAGAGCCGCCCCCACCCGGTCTGGGCCGGGGTGGAAGACGGCAGCTGGTTCTATTTCGTCCACAGCTACTACGCCCGAACGTCGGATGCCCGCCACAGCGTGGGGGAGGCCGACTACGGTGGTGGCTTTACGGCAGCGGTTGCCCGGGATAATATTTTCGCTACCCAGTTCCACCCTGAAAAAAGTGCGCAGGCCGGCCTCGCTCTGTACCGCAACTTCCTGCGCTGGAATCCCTGATTTCCCAGCGCCCTGCGATCCGCCGCACCCTTTCCTCCACCCCCGCCGCCGTTTCACATGCTCCTGATCCCCGCCATCGACCTGAAAGACGGTCAATGCGTGCGCCTCAAGCAAGGCGACATGGACCAATCCACCGTCTTCAGCGAGGACCCGGCCGCCATGGCCAAGTCTTGGCTAGATAAGGGCGCCCGCCGGCTGCACCTGGTCGATTTGAACGGCGCCTTCGCCGGCAAGCCGCAGAACTTTGCGGCTATCAAGTCCATCCTCAAAGCGGTGGGCGATGACATTCCGGTGCAGCTCGGGGGCGGCATCCGCGACCTCGACACCATCGAGAAATACATCGACGGCGGTTTGCGCTACGTCATCATCGGCACCGCTGCAGTCAAGAACCCGGGCTTCCTCAAGGACGCTTGCACTGCCTTTGGCGGGCACATCATCGTGGGCCTCGACGCCAAGGACGGTAAGGTCGCAACGGACGGCTGGAGCAAGCTCACTGGCCACGAGGTGGTCGACCTGGCCAAGAAATTCGAGGATTGGGGCGTCGAGTCCATCATCTACACCGACATCGGCCGCGACGGCATGCTCTCGGGCATCAATGTTGAGGCCACCGTCAAGCTGGCCCAGGCGCTCACCATTCCGGTCATCGCCTCCGGCGGTCTGGCCGGCATGGCCGACATCGAGGCCCTGTGCGCGGTGCAAGACGAAGGCATCGAGGGCGTCATCTGCGGCCGCGCGATCTACTCCGGCGACCTCGACTTCGCCCAGGGCCAGGCCCGCGCCGACGAACTGGCCGGCTGACCCTCCCGCGTTTCATCCTATCCACAGGCCGCCTGGCCTCCTGAAGGTTCCCGCTTGCTCGCCAAACGCATCATCCCTTGTCTCGATGTCACCGGAGGCCGGGTCGTCAAGGGCGTCAACTTCGTCGAGCTGCGTGATGCCGGCGACCCGGTGGAAATCGCTGCCCGCTACAACGAGCAGGGTGCCGACGAACTCACCTTCCTGGACATCACTGCCACCAGCGACGGGCGCGACCTCATCTTGCACATCATCGAGGCGGTGGCTTCGCAGGTCTTCATCCCCCTCACCGTGGGGGGTGGTGTGCGCACCGTCGATGACGTGCGCCGCCTGCTCAACGCCGGCGCCGACAAGACCAGTTTCAACTCGGCGGCCATTGCCAATCCGCAGGTCATCTCCGACGCCTCCGACCGCTATGGCTCGCAGTGCATCGTGGTGGCCATCGACGCCAAGCGCCGCATGGGCGAAGACCTGGCCGCCCGTGGCGAGGGCTGGGACGTCTACAGCCATGGCGGGCGCAAGAACACCGGTCTGGACGCCGTGGCCTGGGCCAGCGAGATGGCGCGGCGCGGCGCCGGCGAGATTCTTTTGACCAGCATGGACCGTGACGGCACCAAGTCCGGTTTCGACCTGGCCCTGACCCGCGCGGTGGCCGATGCGGTGGCCGTGCCCGTGATCGCCTCGGGGGGTGTGGGCAATCTGGACCACCTGGCCGATGGCGTGCAGCAAGGCGGCGCCGATGCGGTACTGGCCGCCAGCATCTTTCACTACGGCGAATACACAGTGCAACAGGCC
>JAURKV010000245.1 GCA_030831585.1 Ramlibacter sp.
ATTTGCCTGGGCAAGAGCACCTATGCCCGCTGCGGCATCATCGTCAACGTGACCCCCTTCGAGCCCGAGTGGGAGGGCTATGTGACGCTGGAGTTCTCCAACACCACCCCGCTGCCCGCCCGCATCTACGCCGGCGAGGGTTGCGCCCAGGTGCTGTTCTTCGAAAGCGACGAGACCTGCGAAGTGAGCTACAAGGACCGTGGCGGCAAGTACCAGGGTCAGCGCGGCGTGACGCTGCCCAAGGCCTGAGCCGCTTCCTTCGGTTTACGGCTCACGGGTGAGCCACTCCGCGGCGATACGGCTCATGGGGTGAGCCGTATCGGCCTGCGATCCGGCTCATGGCACCGCCAAGCCCTCCCAGGGCATGTCTTGGACCAGGTCTTGACGCAAGACCATTTCCGGTACGCCACAGGTCTCTTCTCCGCCCGCAACGCCGACAGTGTCCTACGCGCGTCCGGCTCCCGCGGCATAAGCATCGGGCCGATGAAGGTCGCGCCCTGGTTCTGGATCCTCGCGGCGCTCATCGCCTGCGCAGAGCTGCTGGCTTTTTCTGCGCTGTGCCAGGCGCAAGTGGAAGGCGCGCAGGCCCGTCGGGTTGAAACGCAGGTGCAGGACGCGGTTTTTGGCTACTGCTTGGACCAGTTCGACGCCTTCAGCATTGGCCGCTGTCGGCTGCACTTCGCGCCCCGGCCTTGATCAGCCCTCCGTGCCCTCAATCAGAAAGCGCACCCGCCGCTGGCCCTGCCATTCGTCGGCGTCGAGCCGGAAAGCCAGCCGCGCACGTGCTGGCAGCGGCTCGGTGTGGCCGAACCAGATGCCGTCCACCGGCTGACCCTGGTGCTTGAGCTTGAGCGCCAGGTGCTTCTCCCCCACCAGGCGCTGTGACAGCACCTCCAGCTCCTCGCAAAAAACCGGCGGTGCAAAGCCTTGGCCCCACACCTGCTGCGAGAGTGCGTCCACCAGGTCGACGCGGCGGTACTCCGGCGCCAGTGGTCCGTCGGTCTCTAGCCTGCGCAGCAGCGTGGCCGGCTCCAGCCATTCGGCGGCGACCTTCCGGAGCGCTTCCTCGAAGGTGTCCAGGTGCTCCTCGGCGATGGTGCAGCCCGCGGCCATGGCATGGCCACCGAAACGAAGCAACACGCCCGGGTGTCGCTTGGCAACCAGGTCGAGCGCATCGCGCAAATGAAAGCCCGGGATCGAACGGCCCGACCCTTTCAGCTCGTGCTCCTTGCCGACGGCCTGGCTGGCGGCGAAGACGAAGGTCGGCCGATGGAATCGGTCCTTGATGCGCGAGGCGACGATGCCCACCACACCCTCGTGGAAGTCGGGGTCGAACACGCAGACGGCTGGCGGTGGCTCCTCACCCTCGTCGAAGAGGGATTGGGCGATTTCCATCGCCTGATCGCGCATGTCGCCCTCGATGTCGCGTCGTTCACGGTTGATGCCGTCGAGCGTGCGCGCCAGTTCGTCGGCACGGGCCGCGTCGTCGGTGAGCAGGCACTCGATGCCCAGGGTCATGTCGGACAGGCGGCCGGCGGCGTTGATGCGCGGCCCCAGCGCAAAGCCGAAGTCGCCGCTGCTAGCGATCTCGGGCTTGCGGCCGGCGGCGCGGAACAAGGCTGCCAGACCCACGGGCATGCTGCCGGCGCGGATACGGCGCAGGCCCTGGGCCACCAGGCGCCGGTTGTTGGCGTCCAGGCGGACCACATCGGCAACAGTGCCCAGTGCCACCAAAGGCAGGAGCGCATCGAGCCTCGGTTGCTGGGCCGCGTCGAAAGCCCCACGGGTGCGCAACTCCGCGCGCAGCGCCAGCAGCACATAAAACATCACGCCCACACCTGCGACCGATTTGCTCGAGAACTCGCAGCCGGGCTGGTTGGGGTTGACGATCACCGCCGCGTCGGGCAGCTGCGCGCCTGGCAGGTGGTGGTCGGTCACCAGCACCTGCAGGCCCAGGGCGTTGGCGGTGGCCACGCCCTCGACGCTGGCGATGCCGTTGTCCACCGTGATCATCAGGTCGGCGCCCCGCGCCTTCACCCGCTGGGCGATGGGCGGGGTGAGACCGTAGCCGTCCACCACCCGGTCGGGTACCAGGTACTCGACATGCGTCGCGCCCAGCATGCGCAGGCCGCGCACCGCCACTGCGCAGGCGGTCGCACCGTCACAGTCGTAGTCGGCCACTATGCACAGACGCCGCTGGGCGGCGATGGCGTCGGCCAGCAGCCGGGCGGCGTCCTGCGCGCCCTTCATCTGCTCGGGGGGAATCAGCCGGGCGAGGCCCTCGTCGAGGTCGCCCTTGTCCTGCACGCCGCGCGCGGCGAAGAGGCGCGCCAGCAGCGGGTGGATGCCGGCCTGCTCCAAGGCCCAGGCGGCGCGCGGCGGAACGTCGCGGGTGATGAGTTTCATAGGGTGTTCAGAACGTGGGCCGGGCGCGGGCTGCGCCGGAGAGCGCTGGCTCGGGCCAGCCAATGGGGGATGGCGCGGGAGACCGCGCGCGTGATCGCGCGGGGGAGCCCTTGTCCGCCGCCCGAAGGAGGCCCGAAGGCGGCGGCGGACCGCTCGCCCGCCAAGGTCAGGTAGACCGCGCGGCCCGCCTCGAGCGCCTGCAGCAAGGGCGGCAGGGCCTCGTCATCGAGCTGCTGCCAGGCCTGCCCCCAGGCGGTGGCGTCGCCCTGCATCGTGGGCCCTCGCAGGCGCTCGTCGAGGTGGACCTCGGCCAGGCCGGATGCCGGACTTGGCGCCGTCCACCCCACTGGCAGCGCGCCTGCCCCGTCGACCCAGAAGGAGTTCACCGGCAGCAGGCCGCGCTGTTCACGGGCTTCGTTCACCGGGTGGGTGTAGAGCAGCATCTGCATCTCTTGTTGCAGGCGCCGGATCGGCCTCGCCGCGGCGGTACGGGGCAGCCAGTCGTCGACCCGGCGGCCGATCACCCGATCGAGGCTGGCGCAGGGCAGACCTTGCAGCAGGTCGCCGCGCGCGGTCCAGCACAGCGCCCGCTCCCACTGCACGGCCAACCCGTCCTCGGTGAAGTAGGGCTGCATCGCGGCCAGCAGGTTTTGCGACTCCTCGTCGGTGAGTTGCAAGGCCTCGGGGTCGCGCAGGGCGATGTGGTCGCTGCCCACCGCCCAGTGGCAGGGCGTGAGGCGGGCGAATGCTGCACCGTCCGGGGCAGCACCGTCGAAGCGCGTACCGTCAAAGTCTGCGGCGCCCGGGTGCCGTCCGGCGCCGGCCTGCCGCCAGGCGGCCCAGGGCAGGTGCCCGTCCTCGCCGGGCAGACCCAGGGCGCGGGCCTGCGCGCGCTCATGGGGCAGGCTCAGGGTGCGCTCGGGCTCGCGGTCGGCCGGCGCAGCCTCGTCTGGCAGCCGTTCCAAGCGGGACAGCAACCGGCTCAGGTGGGGCAGGTGCAGGCCGGCCAGGGTTTGGCGGCGGGCGTCGTCCGTGGCGCCGGCGTGGGACACGATCAGGTGCAGGGCAGTGTCCGTCATAGGCCCTATTGTCCCGGATGCCACAATCCCCCCATCGCCATCCCGAGGCCCCCCTGGGGCCCTCTTCGATCCAGCCAACCTGTCCCACCCGCGGCATGCAAGTCCCCTACGAACTGCTTCTTGGCTGGCGCTACACCCGCGCCGGCCGCGCCGCGCGCCGCAACGGCTTCATTTCCTTCATTTCAGGTGTCTCCATGCTGGGCATTGCCCTGGGCGTGGCCGCCCTCATCATCGTGCTCTCGGTGATGAACGGTTTCCAGAAGGAGGTGCGCGATCGCATGCTGGGCGTTGTCTCCCACATCGAGATCTACGGCGCGGGCGGTCAGCCCCTGGCCGACCTCACGCAAACCCTCGCCCAGGCCCGTCGCCACCCGCAGGTGCAGGCGGCGGCGCCCTTCGTTGCCACCCAGGCGCTGCTGGCGCGTGGCGAGGACATGCGCGGCACCCTGGTGCGCGGCATCGACCCGGCGCAGGAGCCTGAGATCACCGCCCTGGCCCGCTCACTGAAGGACGGGCCCTTCGCCCGCCTGGTGCCTGGCGAGTTCGGCCTGGTGGTGGGCGCCGAGCTGGCCCGCCAGCTGGCTCTGCGCGAGGGCGATGCGGTCACCCTCATCGCGCCCGGCGGCCAGGTGACGCCGGCCGGCGTGCTACCGCGCCTCAAGCAGATGAAGGTGGTGGGCGTGTTTGACGCCGGCCACTTCGAGTTCGACAGCGGCCTGGTGATGATGCACATTGAGGACGCGCAGCGTCTGTTCCGGCTCGAGGGGCCCACCGGCGTGCGCCTGCGCCTGGCCGACCTGCACCGCGCGCCCGAGGTCGGAGCCCAGTTGGCGGCCACGTTGGGCGATACGGTGGTGGTACGCGACTGGACGAAGCAAAACCGCACCTGGTTTGCCGCGGTGCAGCTTGAAAAGCGGATGATGTTCATCATCCTCACCCTAATCGTTGCGGTGGCCGCATTCAATCTGGTGAGCACCTTGGTGATGACGGTGACCGACAAGCGCGCCGACATCGCCATCTTGCGCACCTTGGGCGCAAGCCCGGCCAGCATCATGGGCGTGTTCGTGGTGCAAGGGGCCATGGTGGGGGTCATCGGCACCCTGTCTGGCCTGCTGCTGGGGCTGGGGGTTGCTTTCAACATCGGTGTCATCGTGCCGGCCATCGAGCGAGCGCTGGGGGCGAGCTTTCTGCCTCGGGACATCTACCTGATCAGCGCCATGCCCAGCGACCCGCAGTCCGCCGACATCGTGCCGATCGCGCTCATCTCCCTAGTGCTGGCCTTTCTAGCCACGCTCTACCCGAGTTGGCGCGCCAGCCGCGTCAACCCGGCGGAGGCCCTGCGTTATGAGTGAGCCAGCCCTGCCAGATGTGGTGCTGCAGGCCCGGGGCCTGTCCAAGCGCTTTGCCGAGGGCGGGCTCGACGTCGAGGTGCTGCAAGGCATCGACCTACAGGTGCGCGCCGGCGAAACGGTGGCCATCGTCGGTGCCTCGGGCTCGGGCAAAAGCACCTTGCTGCACATGTTGGGCGGCCTGGATGCCCCGACCCGGGGTGAGGTGCACCTGATGGGCCAGCCCTTGGCCCGCCTGGGCGCGGCCGAGCAAGGCCGCCTGCGCAATGCGCATTTGGGCTTTGTTTACCAGTTTCACCACCTGTTGCCCGAGTTCAGTGCCCTCGACAACGTAGCCATGCCCCTGCGCATTCGCCGCCTGCCGCAGGCTGAGGCGCAGGCCCGCGCCCGTGAGGCCTTGGTCTCGGTAGGTCTGGGGGGCCGTGAGCGGCATCGGCCGTCTGAGCTCTCGGGCGGCGAGCGTCAGCGGGTGGCCATTGCACGCGCCCTGGTCACCCAGCCGGCCTGCGTGCTGGCCGACGAGCCCACCGGCAACCTGGACCGCGGCACGGCCGAACAGGTGTTCGAGCGGATGATGCAATTGGCCCGCGAGGCGGGCACTGCCTTCGTGGTGGTGACGCACGACGGACAACTGGCGGCACGCTGCGGGCGGGTACTTCGGCTCGAGCGCGGCCAGCTGGTCCCGCCGGTCTGATACGACGGGTCGCTGGATCTACTTGCCGCCGCCAGCGCCTTTGGCCTCGGAAGCGCCCGAAGGGAGACCGCTCGCTGAGGCAGGACTCGGCGCAACGTCCTCCAGCGACCCACGAGCCCCTGCGCCCGGGGGCTTGTAGGCTTCCAGCGTCTGGCGCATGAAGGCACGCACCCGTTCGTCCGGCGCGAGCACGGAGTTGTTGTCCGCCCCGGACTCGCCCTGGCCCATCGGCTTGTCCTTTTTGAAAAGCCGCATCAGATCCTGATGTTCCGCAGGTGTGAGGCCTCGGCAAGCCAGAAGGCACATCTGCTCAAGTAAAGGCCAAGCCTTGGGGCCGCTGACTGGCGGTTCTGCGTCAACCAAGTACTTGCGTGCGCCTTGCAAGCCGTGGATGCCGACGCATACGTGGTGGAGTACAAGGGCGTGCAGCGCCTGCTGGGGGGGCGTCTGTTCCGAGTGGATGTATCCCCAACTTCCGATGACACCATGCAGTTGGGTGGCCGGAGCCAAGCGGCACAGGGCGTGCAGGCGCATGTCCAGCGAGGTTTGCGCCGCCCGGAAGTTGCGGCAGGCCGCCATTTTGGGCTCGACCTCTTTGAGGGTGGTCTCAAGTGCCTCAAAGCTGGCGGGTGTGTGCTTTCCGAGGTGCCGCTCGGCGACAAGCTCCAGAAACAGGGCCCGTCGGTGGCGGTTGTAGGGGGTGTTTGTTCTTTCGTCCTGAGGCTCGTCGACCCAGCTGGAAAACTGCTCCCAATGAGCCTTCAATTCATGGTGAGAAGACGCGTGCACTATACGAGCCAACTCGGGGCGCAGCGCTTCGGCCCGGGCCCTTGCGCTGGTCTCGGTTTCGGTGGGCCGTGCAGGTCTGGATGCGCCCGCTGGGCAATGGGGATGTGGCCGTGGCCCTGTACAATGCAGGGCCGCCGCCCGCGCACCCCTGGCACACGCCCTGCGCCGCCTTTAACGCCACGGCGGGGGGGTACTTTGC
>JAURKV010000019.1 GCA_030831585.1 Ramlibacter sp.
CTGATCCAGGCCATGGGCGGTCTCATGAGCGTCACCGGAGAGCGGGATGGCCGGCCCGGCGGCGGTCCGCAAAAGGTAGGCGTGCCCATCGTCGATTTGATGACCGGCATGTACACCGCGGTGGCGGTGCTGGCCGCCCTGGCGCGCCGCAACGAATGCGGCCGTGGCGACTACATCGACATCGGCATGCTCGACGTGCAGGTGACCACGCTGGCCAATCAGGCGATGAACTACCTGGTCTCGGGCAAGGTGCCCGCTCGCAACGGCAACGCACACCCCAACATCCAGCCGCAGGACGTGTACCGCTGCAGTGACGGCGACGTGATCCTGGTGGTGGGCAACGATGGTCAGTTCGCCAAACTGTGCGAAAGCCTGGGCCGGCCCGAGTGGGCGCAGGACGAACGCTTTGCCACCAACCCGCAACGGGTGCGGCATATCGAGACCTTGTCGGCCTTGCTGCAGGCGGAGTTCGCGCGCCACACACGGGCGGAGCTGATCGACCGCCTCGACGCCGCGGGCGTGCCCTGCGGCCCGATTAATTCGGTGGCCGACGTGTTCGAGGACCCGCAGGTCAAGGCCCGGGGCATGCTCCGCCATGTGCCGCACCCGAGTGGCGTCGATGTGCCCCAGGTCGCCAGCCCGATGCGCTTCGCCGAAGCTGACCTGCCCCAGCGGGAGGCGCCGCCGCTCCTGGGCCAGCACAGCGCCGACATCCTGGCCGAAATCGGCTACGACGCGGAGGCCGTCCGCCGCCTGCAGGCAGGCGGGGCAATCTGACATGACCGAGCTGATGTTGGACCCGCCCCCCTTTGCAGGCCGCCACGCTGACCTGCCCGGCGTGCGCCTGTGGTACGTGGACACCGGCGGCCCCGGACCGGTACTGGTGCTGCTGCATGCCAACACCGGCACGGTACGTGCCTGGGACCGGCAACTCGTGGCCTTCCACCAAGCGGGCCTGCGGGTGATCGCCTTCGACCGGCGCGGCTGGGGCCAGAGCCTGGCCGATCCATCCAGCGGGCCGCAGCCGGGATCGATTGCCGAGGACCTGGAAGCGCTGGTACAGCACCTCGGGCTGGAGCGCTTCTCGCTTTTGGGGATTGCGGGTGGTGGCTTTGCAGCGCTGGACTACGCCGCCTGGCAGACCCAGCGCCTGGAGCGTCTGGTGATCGCCGGCAGCAACGGCCAGTTCAGCGAACCGCAGATGCAGGACTTCTACGCCCGCATCGCGGTGCCCGGCCTCACCGGCCGGATCGAGGTGCGGCCCTTCCTGGAGGTGGGCGTGGCGTATCGGGCCGAGAACCCGGAGGGCCTGGCCCGCTTTATTGCGATGGAGCATGCCGCTCGCCAGCCCGACGCGCCTGCACAGCCCCTGCGCACACCCAACACCTTTGCCAAAGTGGCCACTATCACACCACAGGCCCTGGTGCTGATGGGCGGAGCCGATCTGCTGGCGCCCCCGGCCCTCATGCGGACCTGGGCCAGCCACCTGCCCCATGCCCGCTTTGTCGAGATCGGCGATGCGGGGCACTCGATCAACTGGGAGCGCCCAGAGGCGTTCAACCGGCTGGTTCTCGAATTTCTACAGCAATGACGCGTCGCCGACGCAAGGAGACAAGCCCCATGACCCACACCACTTTGATTTCGAACCGCCGCGTGCGTCGCTGCCTTGTGCAGGCCGCCGCCGCTCTGATGTTGACCTGCGGCGCCGGCCACGCCCTGGCCCAGGCCGTCACCCGGGTGATCGTGCCCTTTGCGCCCGGCGCTTCCAATGACGTTATCGGCCGCATGATGGCCGAGGCCGCTGCCAAAAAGAGCGGAACCAACTGGATCGTGGAGAACCGGCCCGGCGCGGGCTCCATGCTCGGTGCCGAATTCGTGGCCAAGTCGGCTCCCGACGGCAGCAACCTGCTGCTGTGCGCGACCGCCAACATGGGCATCCTGCCGGCGATCGCCAAAACTGTGCGTTACACAGTCGACAAGGACTTCAGTTTCCTCGTGCGCATTGCGAGCAGCCCCTTCGCGCTGGCGGTCAACTCCAACCTGGGCGTCAACAGCTTTGCCGATTTCGTCCGCCTGGCCAAGTCCAAGCCAGGCTCCATCCGCATCGGGTCGGCCGGTGTTGGCGCGCTGGACTACATGGGCGCCTCGCTGATGCAGTCGCAACTGGGCATCGATGTCACGGTGGTCCCCTACAAGGGTATGGCCCCGGCCCTCAACGACCTGCGTGCTGGTCATGTGGACGCCACCATCACCAGCCCGGGCACGATCCGGCCCCTGACCCAGGACGGCAAGATCAAGGTGTTGGCGGTGTTCGACACCCAGCGCAGCGAAGTGATGCCGGCGGTTCCCTCGATTGCGGAACTGGGCCACCCCAAACTGCTGGTACTCAATTGGTGGGGCATCTGCGGCCCGTCCAAGTTGCCCCCCCAAGTGGCGGGCAACCTGCGGCAGGTCATGATGGACGCACTCTCAGATCCGGCCTTCCAGCGCAGCCTCAAGGAAAAGGGCTTCGACCCCGCGGTACAGTCCGGCGAAGAATTCGCCCGCTTCGTGGCCGCTGATCAGGCCAGCTGGAAGGAAGTCGCCCGCCGGTCCAACATCACCCTCGACGAGTAAACCCATGACGCAGCCCCTCACCCTCCACTGGTCCCCCCGCTCGCCCTATGTGCGAAAGGTGATGGTCTGCGCACACGAGTTGGGCCTGGTCGACCGAATCCGCACGGTGCGCTCGGTCGCCGCCATGCTCAAACCCAATGCGGCCCTGATGGAGGACAACCCCCTGTCCAAGATCCCGACCTTGGTGCTTGAAGACGGCAGCGCGCTGTTTGACTCGGTGGTGATCTGCGAATACCTCAACGACCTGGGCCAAGGCAGCCTGTTTCCGGCCGGTGGCGATGCCAAGTGGCAGGCCCTGCGTTGGCACGCCCTGGCCGACGGCTTCCTCGACACCCTGATTCTCTGGCGCAACGAGCGCGAACGGGCCCAGCCGCTGCAGCCCCTGATGGACGCTTTCGGAATCAAGGCTGCTTCGGTTCTGGCCCAAATGGACCGGGAGGTCGCGGCCCTGGAAAAGGCGCCCTTCACCATCGGCACGGTGACCATCGCCTGCGCGCTGGGCTATTTGGACTTTCGCTACGCCGACTACGGCTGGCGCGAAAAGGCACCGGCGCTGGCGCGCTGGTTTGCCGTCGTGGCCACGCGTCCGTCGATACAAGCCACGGTGGCTGTCGACGGCTAAAGGCCGTCAGGTGTCGCCCGCGGCGCCGCTTCAGCCGTAGAGCGCCTGGGGGTTGTCCATCAGCACCCGGCGCTCCAGCGCCGCATCGCCACACCAGCGGCGGAAGGTGGCCAACAGGTCAGCCACATCGGGCTCCGGCGCAATGCGCAGGTGGGGCCAGTCGCTGCCCCAGAGCAGGCGCTCGGGGTTGGCCTGCAACAGGCGCTGCTGGAAGGGGCGCGCCAGTTCTGGGTCCAGTCCCACCGTGTTGCGGTAGGCCGAGAGCTTGACCCATACATGCCCACTGGCGACCAGATCGAGGAGCACCTTGAAGCCCGGCTGGTCCACTCCGGCGCGCGCGTCGAATCCTCCCATGTGGTCGATCACCATCGGGAAGGGCAGCGCGCGCAACAGGGGCGCGATTTCCGGCAGCACCTGGCAGTCGGTCCACATTTCAGCGTGCAGACCAGCCTCGGCCAGGGCCGGGGTCAATGCGCGCAGGTCCTCGATCCCGGCACTGCCGGCGAAATTGGTGCCTGCACCACTGCGGTGACTAAAGCGCGCTGCACGCACGCCGCGTGCACGCAGGCCAGCCAAGGGCAAGGGGCTACCCGGTCGCACCACCACCACACCGCGGAGGTGGGGGTGGCGATCAAGCGCAGAGAGCAGGCGGCTGTGGTCGTCGCCATAAGCACTCGGGTGTACCAGCACCGCATGCGAAAGGCCCTGGCGCGCCAGCATCGCCGCATGGCCTGCCTCCAGCGCCTCGGGCGGGGTGTAGCTGCGGTCGGGCGCGAGCGGAAAGTCCGCGTAGGGGCCAAACAGGTGGTTGTGGCAGTCCCAGCCGAGGACGGACGTACCAACCCCCAGGGAAGGCGCTGACAAACCGTTCATTTCAGGCCGTCATGCTGGGGCAGCGGGAAGGCAGGCGCCACACCCTCCGGCAGGGGAATCTCGTGACAGTTGAGCGTCATTGCCACCATCGTGTAGTAACCGATCAAGGCGGTCAATTCGACAACGGCCTTCTCGCCGAAGTGCGCCAAGGCCGCCTGGTAGGTGGCGTCGGACACCGAGCGGTGCGCATTGAGTTCGACCGCATAGGCCCAAAGGGCGTGCTCGTCTGCGGTGAGGCCAGGCGGTTCGCGTTGGGCCAAAAGGGCCTCGATGATGGGCGCCTCGATCCCGGCCTTCTCCGCCTCGAGGCGGTGGGCGTACCACTCAAAGGGCGAGTTGCAAGCCCGCCCGGTGATGAGAATGGCGATCTCGGATAGGCGCGGCGTGAGGCTGGTCCGATAACGCAGCAAGGCGCCGAGCGCCGACCACTTGTCGGCCAACTCGGCGTTGTGCAGGGCGGCGCGCAGCGGGCCCTGAATCTTGCCCCGGGGGCCGTTGACGATGCGGTCGTAGACCGCGCGCTGGTCCGCCGACATGTTCGGCGGCTCGGGTAGGCTGATACGTGGCATGCCCCAAGCTTACCCAGAGCCAGTCCCTGGCCCTTCGCAGGGGCCCGCAAGGCTGCTATGCCGCAGCGGGCAATCCCCCGGGGTGCCACATGCCCCGGCGCGCGCCCTCGTCGACCAGGGCCTGAATCTCGGCAGCCACCGCAGACACCGCCTTGCCCGGCCCCTTGGCACGGGCCAGCTCCATCGACACGATGCGCTGCAGGGTCGGTGAGACCAGACGAGCGGCCTGCAGCCGGCCATCGCGAACCTCTTGCCAGACGGTGTGAATCGGCAGCACCGTGTAGAGATTGGCCTCGGCCACCATCGCCCGCATCACCGGCAAGGAGTCGGCCTCCAACAGCGGCTGCAGCCCGATTTTTTCTTGGCGCGACAGCGAGTCGAGCGCGGTGCGCAAGCCGTTGGGCGCGCCAGGCAGCACCAGGGGCAGCCCGTCGAGTGCGGCAAACGGTACCTCGGGGGCACGGGTCAGGCGGTCGCCGGGAGCACCGATCAGGTAGCTGTCCACTGTGGCCAGGGGCTGCTCCTGGTTCGACATGGCCTTGCCGTAGCGATAAAGAATTGCGATGTCGACCCGGGCGTCGGCCATCCACTCCTCCACCTGGCCACTCGAACCTTCGAGCAGCCGCAACTGGATCTCGGGGTACTTGCTGCGCAGGCGCAGGTACAACTGGGCGACGATCGCATTGGTGATGGAGGGCAAAGAGCCCAGCACCACCTGGCCGGCCGGCTCGCGCGCCTCACCGCGAATTTCCTGCTCCAGACCCTCCGCACTACCGAGCAAGGCCTTGACCTGAGGCAGGATGCGCAAGCCCACGTCCGAAAGGGTGACGCCGCGGCCGGTGCGGGTGAACAGGCGCGCCTTGCAATCGCGCTCCAGCGCATTGAGCTGGCGGCTCAATAGCGACTGGTTGCTATTGAGATAGAGCGCGGCGCGGGTCAGGCTGCCCAATTCGGCAATGGCCAGGAAGGCCCGCCACTTGTGCAGTTCGGCGGTCAGCTCGAGGCGGATCTGGGTCGGCTTGGGCGAGGTACTCACAAGCACGATTGTGCCGTGGCAGTCGCACGCGCCGCCATCGTGCGAACCCGCAGGCGCTGCCAGGGCTAACCGCCCGGTCATGAGCGCCTAAAAGCGCCTGAAGTCGCTGGATGGCGATACAAGGTGATACAGGGCACCGGACGGCGCTCGACGGTGCCAGACGGCACCTGGCGGCGTTACACAGCGCCATCGGACATCCAGCCACCGATCTTCTCGGCCAGCCCCTTCATGGCCTTCGCAATCGGGCCCCGCAGCAAGGCAGGCGTGACCGACGAACTCGCGCCGCCGCAATTGAGCACCATGATCCGTCCGTCGGTCGCCGACACCACCGGCACACCCATCGCGTTGACCTCGGGGTGGAAGTGCCGCAGGTTCAGGACATAGGCTTGTCGCTTGTACGACTGCAGGCACTGCGCCAGATAGGCCTGGTGGGCGCGCCATTCGGAGGGGCGCTTGCGCTGGAGATCGGCCTGCAGGCGCTCGCGTGCGGGCGCTGACAGGGCGCACCAATAGGCGGCGCCCAGGGCCGAGCTTTCGATCGGCAACACCGATCCCACTGCGAGGTTGAGGCTCAAGAGCGTGTGGGCCTGGGCGCGCTGGATGATCATCATGTCCATGCCATGCGGTTCGGCCAGCGAAACCGCCACCTCGTAGGTGCGGGCCAATGACGCCATGCCCTCCAGTGCCATGTCGGCCAAGCGAGTGCGCACGCCAGAACTCTGGATGGCCCAAACCCCCGGGCCGATCCGCAAGCGCTCCGGGTCCTGTCCGGGCACCAGGTAGCCCAGTTTGGTCAAGGTGTAGCAAAGCCGCCAGACGGTGGACTGCGCCATGCCGGTCAGGCGGGCGATCTCCGAGGTGCCCAGCTCACTGCGTTCGGCCGAAAAGCACCGCAAGACGGCCATGCCGCGCGCCAGGGCGGTGACGAACTGGCGGTCTTCTTTCATCGGAGCGGGCCCTGCATGTGGAAAACCCTGTCCGGCAAATCACCGGTGCGGGATACGATTCACTCTACAAATACATTATTTGCACTGCAAATTATAACGACGATGCACGCCACTGACGGAACCCCCGCCACCGCCTCGGAGTTTCCTGACCTCGCGGGATTTTTTGCCCCGCGGCGGGTGGCACTTCTGGGCGCCACCGACGACTTGTCCAAGTTCGGCGGTCGCTGCATGAAGCAGCTGATCGACTTCGGCTTTCCGGGCGAGATCTACCCGATCAACCCCAAGCGTCCGCAAGTCATGGGTGTGGCGTGCCACCCCAGCCTGGCCGACACGCCCCACCCCCCCGACCACGTGGGTATCGTGCTGCCAGCCCATGCCGTCGCCGGCGCGGTTGACGACTGCATTGCCCGCGGGGTCCGCTTTGCCACAGTGTTTTCTGCCGGCTTCGGCGAGCAAGGCACTCCCGAGGCCCTGCAGGCGCAAAACGCGCTGGTCGAGCGGGCCAGGGCGGGCGGGCTGCGGCTCATGGGCCCCAACTGCAATGGCCTGGTGAACTTCGTCGACCAATTCGCGCTGACCTCCACCGCCAGCATCAACGGGCCGCGCGCCCAGGCGGGCGACATCGGCATCGTGGGTCAGTCTGGCGGCGCGGGCCAGGTCAATGTGATGTGGCGCGCGATCGAGATGGGCCTGGGCATCAGCTACCAGGTCAGTTGCGGCAACGCCGCCGACCTCGACCTCATGGACTATGCGTCTTTCATGCTCGAGTCGGAGTCCACCCGGGTGGTCCTGATGCTGGCCGAGCGCCTGGCCGATGGCCCGAAGCTGCGGGCGCTGTCGCACCGGGCGGCGCAACTGCGCAAGCCCCTGGTGATGGTCAAGGCCGGTCGCACCGAGATGGGCGCCAAGGCCGCCGCCTCGCACACGGGGGCGGTCACCGGCGCCGACGCGGTGTTCGACAAAGTCCTCGAGCAACTGGGCATCCTGCGGGTGGACGACTACCCCGACCTGTACCAGTGCGCCATGCTCCTGAGGCGCCAGCGCTGGACGCGCAGCGCCCAGGTCTCCGCCACCTCCATCTCCGGCGGCAACCTGGTGCTGCTGGCCGACATGGGCGCGGGGCAAGGCCTGCAATGGCCGGAGTTCAGCGACACCACGCAGGCCCAACTCCAGAGCCAGTTGCCTGGCTTTGGAACGGCCACCAATCCGGCCGACCTCACCGCAGCGGCAATTGGCCAAAAAGGCGCATTCGCCCAAGCGGCCAAGACCATCCTGGAGGACCCCGCCATCGACCTGATGATGCCGGTCCTCACCATTGCCAGCGCCGACGAGGTTCGTTCGGTGGCGCAGTTGTCCGAGCAAAGCGACAAGGCAGTCGCCATCATCTGGACTGGCCGTGCCAGCGACGACGCCACGATCACCCCGCGCAGCCTCGTGCAGCAAGGGCATGCGGTTTATCGCGACGCCGGCCCCTGCGTGCGGGCGGTCTCAGCGCTCCAGCGTTTCAGCGCCTTTTTGCACACCTATGCCGAGCGCGTGCCCCAGCGCCCGGCCGGCCTTGACCGGGCACGGGCCCTCTCCCTCCTGCCCGAACAGCCTGGCCTCCTGAGCGAGTGGCAGGCCAAGCAGGTGCTGGGCTGCTATGGCCTGCGCGCGACGCGCGAGCACCTGGCCACCGACATCGCCGAGGCGCAGGCTTGCGCGCGCCAGATCGGCGCGCCGGTGGCCATGAAGATCCAGTCGCCCGACATCCCGCACAAGACCGAGGCCAAGGCCTTGAAGCTGCGCGTGCAAGGCGATGCGCAGGTGGTCCAGGCGTATGCAGAGGTCCTCGCCAACGCCCAGGCCTACAAGCCCGATGCGAAGATCGAAGGCGTGCTCGTGCAGGAAATGGTCGAGGACGCCCAGGAGATGCTCATTGGCATGAGCCACGACCCAACCTGGGGCCCCATCATCACCGTGGGACTCGGTGGCGTCTGGGTGGAGGTGCTCAAGGACGTGACCTTCCTGCTGGCCCCATCGCACCCCGACCACATCCGCACGGCGCTCGCCGGCCTGCGGGGCTACGGCATGCTGCAGGAGGTGCGGGGCCGGCCGGCGCGGGACCTCGATGCACTGGTCGATTTCATCGAACGCTTTTCCTGGCTGGCCGCCGATCTGGGGCCACGCATCGAGGAGCTCGACGTGAACCCGCTCGCGGTTCGAGCGCAAGGACAGGGCGTGGCCATGGTCGACGCACTGATGCTGCTGGGAGCCCCGAAGGCATGAACCCCTCTCCCTTGCTGCAGGAGGACCGCGAGGGCGTGCGCTGGCTGCAGCTGCACCGCCCCCAGTCCGCGCATGCACTGGACGAGGCGCTGCACCTGGCTTTACAGGCGCAGCTGAAAATCGCCAGCGAAGACCCGCAGGTGCAGGGCGTGGTGCTGTCCTCCACCGGCGCCAAGGCGTTCTGTGCCGGGGCCGATCTAAAGGAGTTTTCCGAGATGCCCCCACAGGCGGCCGCCCTGCGCCGCCGCCACCTGCTCTTGTCGACTCTGCTGGCCCTGATCGACTTTCCCAAGCCTCTGATCGCCCAAGTGGGCGGCGCGGCGGTGGGGGCCGGTGCCATGCTGGCCCTGGCCTGCGACGACATCCTGGCCGCGTCGAGCGCGCGGTTTCACTTCCCCGAGATCAGCCTGGGCATGGCTTCTCCCATGGGCTGCCTGATGGTGGAGTGGCGCGCCGGCGCCCGCGTGGCGCAGACCCTGGTGCAAGGCGGCCAGGCCTGCGGCGCCGAGCTGGCGCATAGCCAGGGTTGGGTGAAGGCAGTCCACCCGGGCGAGCAACTTGCCGAGGCGACTTCTGCCCTGGCCCACACACAAGCCGCCAGTGCCGGCTATGCCACCAACAAGGTCTGGCTTCACGCGCCCTGGCGCGAACGACTCATTGCCGCCGCCGAAGCCGCCACCCTGGCCGACGTCGCCAAATATCAAAACGGAAAGTGACCATGCAGCTGGAAATCACCCCCGAACTCGCGCAACTGCGGCCCGTGCTGCGCCGCTTCACCGACGAAGTGCTGGAGCCGATTGCGCTGGAAATTGACCGCACCGGCGCGGTGCCGGCGCAGACCGTGCCCCTGCTGCGCCAACAGGGCTACCTGGGCATGCGCTTGCCGCAGGCCTTTGGCGGCGGCGGGCTTGACCTCTCCACTTATTGCCTGGCGCTCGAAGAGTTCAGCCGCTCGCACCGCATCTTCACCCTCATTCTCGACGGCAGCAGCGGCCTGAACCCGCTGGCCATCGCCACCTTTGGCAGCGAGGCGCAGCAGCAAAAATATGTGGGCGCCCTGGCCAGAGGCGAAATGACCGCCTCCTTCGCCCTGACCGAGCCCGAAGCCGGCTCGGACTCGCAGGCGATGCGCACCCGCGCGGTCAAGTGCGAGGGCGGCTGGCGCCTCAACGGCCGCAAGCACTGGATCAGCGGCGCCCATGCCGCCGATGTGGTGCTGGTCATGGCGGTCAATGACCCCCAGCTACGGGCCCGGGGTGGCATCACCGCCTTCCTGGTAGACAAGGGCACCCCGGGCTTTCTCGTGACCCGGGTCGACACCACCATTGGCTCGGAGGCGATCAAGCTGGCCGAATTGACCTTTGAGGATTGCTTCGTTCCCGATTCGGCGGTGCTGGGGGAAGTGGGCCAGGGCTTCAAGATCGCGATGCACTCCCTCACCCACGGACGCCTGGGGGTGGCCACCTCTTGCCTGGGCGCGGCGGACAGGCTGCTGGAGATGTCGACCGAGCACGCCCGCAACCGCAACACCTTCGGCAAGCCGCTGGCCGAGCGCCAGGCCATCCAATGGATGTTGGCGGACTCGGCCACCGAGCTGGCCATGACACGCGCCTTCGTTTACGAAACCCTGCGCCGTGTGGACGCCGGCGAAGACGTCGGCTCGGCCGCCAGCATGTGCAAGCTTGCCGCCTCCGAAATGGTCGGCCGGGTGGCGGACCGGGCGGTCCAAATCCATGGCGGCATGGGCCTGGTGCGGCAGTTTCCGGTCGAGCGCTTTTACCGCGACGTGCGCCACTACCGCGTGGGCGAAGGCGCGTCCGAAATTCATCGCATGCTGATCGCACGCGACTTGTTGGGATGAGCGCAGTGGACCTGCAAGACGCAGTCATCGTCGGTGTCGGAGAAAGCCGGCTGGGCCAGCACCCGGGCTGGAATGCCCTGGCGCTGCAACGCGAAGCGGCGCTCGCAGCGCTGGCCGACGCCGGCCTGGCGCTTGGCGATGTCGACGGCCTGCTCACCTCCCCGCTGCGTGTCGCCACCTGGGCCATGCCCTGTGCGGTGGTCTCCGAAGGGCTGGGCCTCAAACCTCGCTACATGGCCACCCTCGACGTGGCGGGCGCCACCGGCACCTCGATGCTGCACCATGCCGCCATGGCCATCGCCACCGGCCAGTGCGAGACGGTGCTGTGCGTCAATGGCCAGAACCTGCTCTCGCACAGCGCCCGCGCCGGCGCGGTACAGAAAATGGC
>JAURKV010000246.1 GCA_030831585.1 Ramlibacter sp.
CCGACAGGCGCATGCACCAGAGCAAGGCAAAGGTGCAGAGCGCCACGTGATTGGGATGCCCCTGCTGAAGGACCCAGAGCAGTGCGAAGTTGAAAAGCAGGGCCAGTTCGTGATGCAGCACCACCTGGACCGACTGCTTGAAGCGCAGCAGGCCGCGGGCGCCAGGCGTCAGCGGGGTCTTACGCCCGCCGGTGATCCAGCCGCTCAGGAAGGCCATCTCGTGCCAGCCCCACATCACGATCACGCTGGCAAAGCCCAAGTAGGCGGCGGCGGAACCGCTCACCTGCATGCTGTGCCAGGCGACCCAGACACTGGCTAGGCCGACGATGGTGACCACAGCCATCCGACCACGAAACCCGCCGGTGGGTCGGCGTACCAGCCAGAGGATGGCGCCAGTGCCGAACCACCACGCCAGCAGCGCGAACAGTGCGGGGGCGGCGGTGTCCCGCAGCAAATCATTCATGAAGCGATATGTCCTTGTCCCGCACTCACCAAACAGGTTGCACGCGGATCTGCGCCGGCAGTGGCCGCCGGCGCACCGGCAGCAGCAGCAGCCGCACGTAGGTCAGACCCGCTGCGGCCGCATGCCAGGCCTGTCCGATGAGGCCGCCGAGGCCGCCGCGCTGTTTGGCATTGGCGTGGGCGATCGAGCGCGCCAGCAGTCGTTCCATGCCCGCCCGGAAAACCGGGTGGTCAATGTCCAGTTCGACCGGGAACACCTGGGCCGAGATCTCGGACGTCAGACGGAACACCTCGTAGTCGTATTCGGTCGAGTCCAGGCCCATCGCCTCATGCATCAGCGGCCGCGTGTGGTCCCGCACGAACATGGTGGCGTAGACCGCCAGGGTGAAGAAACGGATCCACCACACGTTCAGGCCACGCAGCAGGTGGGGCTGGGCTCGCATGATCAGCGCGAAAGATTCGCCGTGACGGAACTCGTCGTTGCACCAGCGCTCGAACCAGCGGAAGATCGGATGGAATCGCTTGTCGGGGTTTTTCTGTAGCTGGCGGAAGATGGTGATGTAGCGGGCGTAGCCGATCTTCTCCGACAGGTAGGTGGCGTAGAAGATGTACTTGGGCTTGAAGAAGGTATAGGACTTGTTGCGCTTGAGTCCACCCAGGTCGATCCCCAGGCCGAAGTCGCGTAGCGCGCTGTTGATGAAGCCGGCATGCCGCGACTCGTCGCGGGCCATGTAGCGCATCAACGCCTTGATGTCGGGGTTCGTGACACGTTTCTGGATCTCGTTGTACAGGATGCAGCCGGAGAACTCCGACGTGCATGAGGAGATTAGAAAGTCGAGGAACTCCTGGCGCAATTCCGGCGACAGGCTGGCCATTCCCTCGCGCGCCTCTTGCTCGAAGGTGGCGTCACGCTGGAAATGGTCGTGGTTGTTGTCGCCCTCGTACTCGGCAATCATGGCGTCCCACTCGGAGCGCAGCGACGACACGTCCAAGCGGTCCATGGCGTCGTAGTCGGTGGTGTAGAAGCGCGGGGTGAGCACAGTGCTGCGGGTGGCCTTGGCCATTGCGTCGTCAGCGGATTCAACGCTGTCGATCAGTGCGGTGAGCATGTCATGCTCAGTGTGCAAGGAGGCTTGGGCGCTCATGGTGTGGCTTTCTCAGGGGAGGCAGAGGCTCCGCCCGCATCACGCAGGCGGGCGAAGACGGCGATATTGGTCGGGCCAAAGGACTCCAGGTCGATGCGCTCGCGCGTCGCCGGATCCGACAGGGTCAGCCGGCCATTGGCGTGGCCGGTGAGCAAGAAGGGTTGTTCGGGGCTGAGGCCATGGCGCAGGCGCGCATGGGCCAGCATGCGCAGCGCCCCGCGGGCAAAGCCTTGCTCGCCGCGCAGGCGCGTCACCTCGAGGCGGGTCACGCCGTCAAGCACCGCAATGCTGCCGTCGGGTCGGTCCTCGAAATGGAATGCGCGCTGCCAAAGCACAGGTGCGACCAGGCGGGCATCGGTTTCGGCCGCGATCGGCGTGGGTGCCTGACGCTGCAAGGTCACGGCAGCCAGGCTGCCCAGCGCCAGCAGGGTCATGCCCCAGAGCGGCCAGGTGCGGCCGCCGGTCGGGTCGTCATGGCGCGCGCGCGAGGCGGGCTCGGCGCGGGTGCCGTTGATGCGGGCGCTGGCAGGGGCGTTCATGCGGTGACGGTGTGGGTGGTGCCTGCGGAGGACAGGGTGGACTTTGCGGCTGCGGTGCTCACGCCAGACACGGCGCCTTGGGTGGCGCTTGCCGGCATCGACTGCACGGCCTGCCAGGCGGCGACCACCCGCTCGCCCACAGCCGCAGCGTCGGGGATGCAGCGCAAGGTGGGCTGGGGATCGGCCAGGTGCCAGGGACGTGCATGCGGCCACAGATGCAGCCAGCCGATACGCTCCTTGCCCGCCAGGGCCAGGGACAAGTCGCCCACGCCTGACGGGCGGGCCAGCAGGTCGGCCCCGCGCAACTGGCGCAGGGGCACGTTCAGCGTGATGGTCAGGACGATGCCGATGCGCATCACCACGCGTCGGGTGGTCAGGGTGTAAAGGGTGGTGCGCGCGCTGAGCCAGGCGCCGAGCGCCAGCAGCCCGAGGGCGGTACCCGCCAGCGCCGCGCTCAGCGCGAGCGAGCTGAGCAGCGTCGCCGCCGGTGCATTCCAGTGGTAGAGGGCCTGGATGGCCATCATGACGCCGAAATAACCTGCCAACTGGCGCAGGTGATACGCGTGCAGGGCCAGAACGCGCCAATCAGGCGCGCCTTGCCAGAGGATGCGCTCACCGGCGGGCAAGGGTTCGGGCAGCCCTGGGGCTGCCTCGAACTCGTGCTCGTGGTGTGGTGTCATGCCAGCGGCTCCTGGCGGTCGGGCGTGGCGTAGAGCGTGCCAGCACCGTAGTAAGCGCTGACCTTTTCTTCCTCGAGCATGGTGATCTGGTCATTGCGCGCCAGCGCCGGCACATTGCCGAACTGCGATGCGAGCAGCGCGTCGACCACCACTTCGTCCTTGCGGATGCGCGCGAAGGCGATGGGCAGCAACACCCGGCCACCTGCGGGCAGGCGCACCTCCAGATAGCGGAACATCATCTCGCAACGGTCGATCCACAGGTCGCCCACCTTGCCCGCCTCCTTGCCGTCGGCGCCGATGACCGGCAGTCCGCGCGGGTCGGTGTCGCGCGGTGCGACGCCATGGTCGGCTGCCAGGCGCAGCGGCACGATTTTGGGTTCGTGCTCGTGCATGTCCGGGATGTCCGCGCGCGCGGCCCAGGCGCCGGGGCCGACGCCCGCCAGCAGCGGGTCACCCACTGGCTCGAGCGGTGCGCCGTTCCAGGGGTGTGCGGGCCGTGCGTTGTAGCTGCCGTCGGCGCGCTGGAAGTCCGGGGCTTGAAACTCGCGCCCATCTTCCAGCTTGTAGGTCTTGGGCTCCGGCACCGGCCAACCGGTGATCTTCGGCCCGCCTTCGCGGCCTGGGTCCATCGGGTATCCCTCGCGGTGGTTCTCACGGGCGAGGTAATAGATCAAGCCTGCAAAAAAGGCCCAGAACACGTAGAGCACAAGCTGTGCGACGTCGACATATTGAGTGATGGCGCCTGTTCCCATGGGGGTCTCTCCTAGTTTGACGCGGTGAAGAAATCAGCCTGGCAGCTGCGCCAGCCCGAAAGGCTGCGGCGCATGCTGCACAGGGGTGGACGAACGGCGTCGCGCCAGGGGCCCGAGGGCCACCAGCACGACGAACAACAGATAGATCTCGAGGTGGAAGACGACGCTGTAGCCTGTCGCCTTCGAGATGAGGGATTCGCCGAGCCAGCCTTGCAGGGCCAGGTGGCTGGCGATGTCACGCACCACGCCGCCCAGCGCCATGGCCACACCGGCCGCCGTGGCTTGCACCGCGCCCCAGGCGCCCAGCACCATGCCGGTGAGTTCGCGCTCGGGCATGTCCATGGCCGTGAGCAACATACCCACCGAGAACAGGCCCCCGGAAAATCCGATCAGGCCTGCACCCAGGCGGAACAGGTTGGGCGCTTCCAGGGGCGCCGAGAAAATGACGCAGGCAAAAGCCGGCAGCCCGAGCAATGCTCCGGCGGCGGCCAGGCGCACTGCATCGACACCGCGTCCGAGCAGGCGGGCTGCGAGCAGAAAAGCGCACAGCGCGCCACCAGCCGACAGCGCGGTCAGCGCACTGGTGAGGCCCACGTCCAGACCCAGCACTTCACCGCCAAAGGGCTCGAGGACGATGTCTTGCATGCTGAAAGCGGCGGTGCCCAGACCCACGGTCCACAAGAAGCGGCGCATCTTGGGCAGGGCCATCAGGCGTTTCCAGTTCCGGCTGAAGCCGTCGGGCTCGCGCGCGCCACGCCGGGTACCGCGCGCTTCCTGCTTCCACAGGGACATTAGGTTCAGTGCCACCACCAGCACCGCTGCGCCCTGTACCACCTGAATCAGGCGCAGGGGGCTGAACTTCTCGAGCAGGCCGCCCAGCATCGCGCTACCGATGATCAGACCGACCAGCAACATGGCATACAGGAGGGCCACCACGCGCGGGCGCTTGTCTTCGGGCGAGACATCGTTGGCCAGCGCGATGCCGGCGGTCTGCGTGATCTGCAAGCCCGCGCCGACCACGATGAAGGCCAGCGCCGCGCCCGTACGCCCAAACCAGAGCGCCCCGGTGGTGTCGGCTTCGGACAGCAGCATCAGGGCAAACGGCATGATCGCCAGCCCGCCGAACATCAGCAGGGTACCCATCCAGAGATAGGGCAACCGGCGCAGACCCAGCACTGAAGGATGCGTGTCGCTGCGGTAGCCGATGAAGGCGCGCAAGGGCGCAAATACCAGGGGCAGGGCAACGGACAGCGCCACCCACCAGGCCGGCACGCCCAACTCCACGATCATCACGCGATTGAGCGTGCCCACGAGCAAGGCAGTGGTGATGCCCACCGCCACTTGGAACAAGGACAGACGCAGCAGGCGCGCCAGCGGCAGGTCGGGCGAGGCCGCGTCCGCGAATGGGACGTAGCGACTGAAAACGCCGATCAGCGCAGGCGGTAGGCGAAAGGCCATCTTCATCCCCGCTTCCACTCCCACGCCTGTGAGGTGTAGAAGCCGCTGACCACGCGCTCGGTCCGGCCTTCCTGCCAACCTTGGGGTCCCAGGCGCGCGACCAGGGCCTCACGCAGTACCGATTCGGACTGTGGCTCGAGCGAAGGTGAACGGTCCGAACGCGGAAAGAGCCGGCCCAAACGGTGCGCCACCGCCGTCAGCGGCGTGCGTGGCGCGAAAGTGAACAGCATGGAGCTGCGGGTGCGCTGCGACAGGCGCGCCAGGGCTTGCACGATATCGGGCGTGTCGTAGTGAATGAGGGAGTCCATCCCCACCACGTGGTCAAACTCGCCCAAGGCCTCATCGAGCATGTCGCCCGAGCGAAAGTCGATCCGGCCCATCATCGCGTGCCCGGCCAGTCGATGGCGCTCTTGCGCCAGGTTTACCAGCGTGGGCGACAGGTCGATGGCGATCACATGCGCGCCGCGCTCGGCTGCGATCTGCGCCAGGGCCCCGGTTCCGCAACCCGCATCCAGCAGACGCAGACCGTCCATGCGGTGAGGCAGCCAGGACAGCAGGTTCTCGCGCATGCGGTCACGACCGGCGCGCACCGTGGCGCGGATGCGGCCCACAGGTGCAGTGGAGGTCAGGCGCTCCCAGGCCTGGACCGCGGTGCGATCGAAATAGTGTTCGATCTGACCGCGACGCTCGAGATAGCGGGTGTCGGGTTGCATCTCAGTCGTATCCCAGCAGATCGAAGATGTCGCGGTCTTTCATCGGAACCGCAGGCAGCGGGTCGGCGCCCAGCCACAGCTTGGCGGCCAGACGCATGTATTCGTCTTTGACCGCCTGCAGGCCGGGGGAGTCCTCCATCTCGAAGAGAGTGGATTTTTTGAGACGGCTGCGACGGATAGCGTCCAGATCGGGGAAGTGCGCCGCCAGTTGCAGGCCGGTGCGGTCGTTGAATTTGTCGATCTGGTCGGTGCCGGCGCTGCGGTTAGCGATCACACCACCCAGGCGCACGTTGTAGTTCTTGGACTTGGCGCCGATGGCTTGCACGATCCGGTTCATCGCGAAGATGGAGTCGAAGTCGTTGGCGGTCACGATCAGCGCACGGTCGGCATGCTGCAGGGGCGCGGCAAAGCCGCCGCAGACCACGTCGCCGAGCACATCGAAGATGACCACGTCGGTGTCTTCCAGCAGGTGGTGCTCCTTCAGCAGCTTGACCGTCTGGCCGACCACATAGCCGCCGCAGCCGGTGCCCGCGGGCGGCCCGCCGGCCTCGACGCACATCACGCCGTTGTAGCCGGGGAAGACGAAGTCTTCAGGCCGCAGTTCTTCCGCATGGAAATCCACCGTCTCCAAGATGTCGATGACGGTGGGCAGCATCTTCTTGGTCAGTGTGAAGGTCGAGTCGTGCTTCGGGTCGCATCCGA
>JAURKV010000247.1 GCA_030831585.1 Ramlibacter sp.
CCGAGGACGCGCGACAGGATGTCGTTGCTTCCACCCGGGGCAAAGGGAACGATCAGTCGGATGGGGCGGTTGGGCCAGGCCGCCTGCGCCTTGGCCTGCAGCGGCAGCAGGGCGCTGGCGCCCGCTGCCAGGACGGTGCGGCGTGGGATGTTGTTCTTGCTGTCCATGGTGTCTCCTCGCGGTGGTTGATCGAGCGTTTTGGGTGCAAAGTCAGCCGGCTGGCGCCAGCACGTGAATGAGTTCGCGCATGTCCTGCATGCCGACCAGCCGGTTGACGCCATCGCGCAGGCGGTCGGCTGCGTCTGCCACCAGTGGGCGGATGGCCACGCGCAAGCAGTCGCGCGCCTTGGCGTCAAAATCAGCCTCCGACATGGGCAGGCTGGGATGGCCCAGGGGCGCGTCGACCCGCGTGCGGTGCACGGTGCCGTCGTCCATCTCGATCTCGATCTGCACCGGCGACACATTGCGGCCGGCTTGGCGCTCAATGTCTGCATCGACCGCGGCGTCCACCTTTCGCGCCAACGACAGCAGGTCGTCGCGGCGCAGGGACGCATCAGAGAAATGCTCCAGCCCCACCCCGCCATCGACCAAAGCGGACGCGATGGTGTAGGGGATGCTGAACTGCGCCTGCACGATGGTGCGGGGCGCCTTACGCACCTCCACCGGGGTGCAGACCGCCTGGTAGGCCTGGTGGTTCAGGCCGACGCGCACCTGGCGGATGCGATTGACTTGCCCGTCGATCGCCTTGCGCAGGGACAAGGCGGCGCTGATCGCCGGATGGTTGAAGCGGCAGCAGGGGAAGGGCTTGTAGCTCAATTCGATAAATTCGAAGCGCTGGCCCAGGTCGGCACGCAGCACCTCGCGGTCACAGCGGCCGTGCAGGTACACCCGCAGTAAGCCGTCTTCACCGTCAAAGGTGTTTTGCACACCGCGAATGCCGCGCCGTGCCATCTGCACCGAAATCAGCGCCGACTTCGCAGCGAACCCCGGCTGAATACGCTTGGTCAGCGCGGCGTCCCGCGTGACCTGGTGGTTTCCAGCTGCCTGTGAGTAGGCGATACCCAGTGCGTTGACCATCTGCGACTCGTTCAGCCCGAGCACCCGGCCGGCGGCCACCGTGGCCGCGAAGTGGCCGAACAGCGAGGTGTACATGTAGCCGCTCTCGATGATCCCGATCTGGGTGGCCATACCGATGCGGCAGATCGTCTCCAGGCCGGCGGCGACACCGGCGATGAAGTCTGCGCCGCTGACGCCGCCCGCCAGTTCCGCGGCGGCCATTGCGGCCGGCACCACCGACACCCCAGCGTGCAGCACCGCGGCGTCATGCGTGTCATCATAGTCACGCGCATGGGCCATGGCGCCATTGACCCAGGCCGCGTGGTGGGCGGGTACCTTGTCGCCGAAGACCAGCACGCTGGCCTGGGGCTCGCCCCCCCACTCGGCGGCCAGGCCGCGCACATCGGCCACCGCCGCGGCGCTCGAGCCTGCCGCTGCGCAAGCCAGCGTGTCAAAGATATTGGCCTTGGCGGCCGCCTGGGCGGCTGGCGGCAGCTTGTCCAGCGTGAGCCCGCAGGCAAAGCGGCTCAGGGTGGCGGCGAAATCTTCTGTCGTGGTGGCGGTCATGGCGGGCGCTTCTAAACTGCGGCGACCAGTTTAGAAACAAGAGCATTGCCTCGTCTATCGGGTTTTTCGAAACGCGGTCTGCTTCATTCCTGAAGGCAAGGGTTTACCCGTGGCGCCAATCGACGCTAGCAGCGCTGCAAAATCACGGCTCCTACCATGTTGATTGACCTTGCCCAGCTCCGAACCTTCGTCGCCGTCGCCGAAGAACAGCACCTCACGCGCGCGGCCGAGCGGCTGCATATCAGCCAGTCTGCGGCCAGCGCTCATGTGCGTGCCGTCGAGGAGGCACTCGACAACCAGCTGTTTGTCCGCACCAATCGCAATTTGGAGCTGACTCCGGCTGGGGAGTTGCTGCTTCGCAAGGCCCGACTCCTCCTGAACGAGGCGGTGCTCTTTTCGGCCTTTGCGCGGGAGTTGCGGGGCAAGACCCAGGGGCAGTTGGCGGTGGGGTCCAGCAGCGACCTTTCGGCCAACAGGCTCGGGGAGGTGATTTCCGAGTTGCGGATCTTGCACCCGCTGGTGAATGTGGATCTTCGGGTTCGTCCTTCCTCGGGCACGCGGCAGGGGCTCAAGAGCGGCGAGCTGGATGTGGGCGTCCTGCTGGATCGGCCTACCGACTCGGCGCTGATTTATCACGAACTCACCACCGTGCAATTTCGCGTCGTTGGACCCGCGGCCTGGAAGGATCGGATCGATGGTGCCAGTTGGGACACCCTGGCCAGCTTGCCCTGGGTGACACCCTCCGACAGTGGCATGGCCTATTCGGCCATTCTTCAGGAACTTTTCGGCGCCCGCGGCTTGGTGGTCAATTCGGTGATCAGCTTTGACAACGCCACCTTCGCTCGGGCGATGGTCCAAGGTGGCGCTGGCCTCACACTAGTGCGGCGCGAGCACGCAGTCGAGGGCGAGCGGGCGGGTCTGATGGCAGTTTCTCCGCTGGTGCAGGCCGAGTATCCCTTGTGCATCGCCTACCTGGCCAGTCGCCGTGCCGACCCGCTGGTGAAGGCTTTTGTCGAGGCGGCTGCACAGGTCTGGCCAGCGATGCGGGTGGTTTCCAGCGCCAGCTCGCTCAGAGCAGGCTAGGCTTCACGGAAAACCTCTGGGGGAGCAGCAGCCGGGTGGAATGTGTTGTGGGCGCTACCTGAGTCCGGCTACAACTGGTCGATGTTCGTCGAAGCGGGTGCCAACTCCTGCGGCTTGCCGTCGAGCGAAAAGCGCTCATTGGTGCGGGTATAGAAGCTCGCACCAAAACGAGCTACCGGGTTGTAATCGCGCAAATTGACTCGCCAAGCCTGTGTATCGATCAATCCTTCTCGTGCTGCCAGCCATTTGACGCGGCCGATGAACACATACCGGCTTTCGGTTTCCAGCTTCTCGTGCAGCACGCATTCAAACGCCACGGGTGCCTCCGCAATGCGTGGCGGCTTGACGCAGCGCGCCGGCACGGGCGTTAGGCCTACTTGCGTCAACTCGCTGACATCGGAGGGAAATGCCTGTCCGCAGTCGTGCATTTTTTGCGCCATGGGCTCATCGGACATGTGGACCACAAATTCGCCGTTGTGAAGGATGTTGGCCGCCGTGTCCTTCAAGCGCCCGTCCTTGAGGCGATTGATGCTGATCATCACGATGGGGGGGTCTTCTCCCATCATGTTGAACATCGAAAACGGCGCTGCATTGGCCACCCCCTGGGCCCCGAGGGTGGTCACCAAGGCAATCGGGCGCGGCACGATCAGGCTGGCCATCAGCTTGTAGCGTGGGTAGCTGTCGAGTTGTTCGAAATCTACTTCTGTCATGTGCGTCCGTGATCGTGGGGTGTCTTTTCTCGGCCATTTCAGCAAAACGGGCCACCCGCAGGTGGCCCGTGCAACTGAATCCATAAGGTGATCAGGCAATCACTTCGACTTTGGCCTTCTTGGCCACAGCGGTCCAGGTGCTGATCTGCGAGCGGATGAGCCTGACGAACTCGTCGCCCACCACTGGGGTGCTGCGCGGCAGTGTCTGAAGCTCTTCTAGGCGCGCCATGATATCGGGCTTGCTCATGATCTCGGGAATCAGCGCGGTCAGTCGTTGCACGATGGGGGCTGGCAAATTTTTCGGGCCCGATAGGCCCAGCCACTGCGAGCCGGTGAGAGAGGGATAGCCCACCTCGGCAAAGGTGGGGATGTTGGAGAAGGCGGGCAGGCGTGACGGTGTGGAGATTGCCAGCGCGCGCAGCGTCCCCCCTTTGAGCGCAGCGGTGTTGGTGGTGATGGGATCGAAAAGGCTGTCGATCTGGCCGCCCAGCAGGTCTTGCATGGCGGGGGCGCTGCCCTGGTAGGGCACATGGTCGTGCTGGGGCGCTGGGCCTTCAAGCTTGAGCAACTCGCCGTAGAGGTGGTTGGCCGAGCCGATGCCCGACGACCCATAGCGCACCGGCTTGGTCTTGGCAGCTGTCATGTATTGGGCCATGGTCTGGTAGGGTGACTGGGCACGTACCAGCAGCGTCATCGGTGCCTCAACTAACATGCCCATGTGGGTGAAGTCGGCCACTGGGTCAAAAGGCATGCTGTTGCGCGTCGCGGTGGCATAGATGTGCACCGAGGCATGGCTCACCAGAAGGGTGTAGCCATCGGCGGGCGCCTTGGAGGCCAGGTCGGTGCCAATCAGACCGCCAGCGCCAGCCCTGTTGTCAACCACTACCGTCTGGCTCAAGGCCTGCGAAAGGTGCGGCGCCATCAGGCGTGCAACCGTGTCGACCAGTCCGCCGGGGGGGTACTGCACCATCAACCGGATCGGGCCGCGGGTTGGCCAGGCGCTTTGCGCATGGACCCAGGGAGCTGCGAGTGCCGCTGCACCAGCCGCCAGAAGTTCGCGTCGCTTCATGGAAATTCCTTTCGCTTCTGAAAAGTTATCGGGGGAAAATAGGAGGGCACGTCTAAGCCCCGCGAGCGTCCACGCAGGAACGATGCCAGCCAAATTGATCAGCATCAGTGGCGTCGCGTCCCAAAAGTGTGCGCGCTGAGCAGGCCAGCACCAAAACAATGCAAACGAGCCAGTCCTTGAAAAGAAGGCCCCAATGCCGCCCCACCCGCCCCGACGCCTCTTGCTGATCAACCCCAACACCAGCGTCTCGACCACCGAGCGATTGATGCAGGTTCTTGCACCTTCCGTCCCGGCCGGTTGGACGCTCGACGCCCATACCGCGCGTTTTGGTGCCAGTTACATCGCTTGCGAAGCCAGCCACGCAGTGGCCGCCCACGCCATGCTTGAGCGGTGGGCCGAGCAGGTCTCTCCGCCCCGGACGCCCCCTGCGGGTGTGCTGATTGCTTGTTTTGGGGATCCTGGCCTTTTTGCCCTGCGAGAGTGCAGCGCTTGTCCGGTCACCGGTTTGGCGGAGGCCTCATTCATTGAGGCTGCAGCGCGCGGCCCCTTCGGCATCGTCACCGGTGGCCAGCGTTGGCGGCCCATGTTGCAGCGCCTGGCCCAGTCGCTTGGGTTTGGCGAGCAGTTGCGGCACATTGAGACAGTGACCCCCAGCGGCGCCGAACTCCTGGCCGACCCGGACATGGCCTTGCGGTGCTTGGCCGAGGCCTGCCGTGAGGCCGCGCGTCCGGGTGTCCGGGCTCTGATATTGGGGGGCGCCGGATTGGCCGGCTATGCGCAGGCGCTGCAGGCGCACATCGACCTGCCCCTGATTGACAGCGCCCAAGCCGGTTTGAACGTTCTCATTAAAGGACTGGCCCCGCTAGCTCAGTCTTCGGAGAACCGCTTTCATGCGCAGTGGTCGAATGTGCAACTGAGCGCAGGTGCTTGAGACGGTCACCGCAGGAGGCCGGCCCTTCGCGAACCGTGACCTGCCCACTATTGAGGGGAACGCTTACTTGGCCTGGTCGGGGCTCCGAGGCTCAGCTCGTGCGCCCTCACTGACACAGTGTTTTGTGGGCAATACCAAGCAGCAGGCCCAATGATGAAGAACACCCGCGCTGCGGCGCAGTGCGTCGCCACGGCGCGTGGCGTAAGGCGGTTCAGCCACCGGGTGCTCAGTGGGGCTGCACGCAGTGGCCGCCTTTTTCACTTGTGCAGCCCACGTGTCAACACCCTTCGGCTGATGGTGCGGGTCCGGTAGGCCTGTCCCACCCTCCATGGATGCTTTGGCAAGCGATCAGTCCACCTTCACATTGGCTCTCCTGACCACCGCGCCCCACTTGATGGACTCGGCCGCCAGAAAGCGCGAGAAATCCGCCGGTCCCACGGCCACGGGCTCGGCGCCGTTCCTTTCGATGGTCAAGCGAACCTCTGGACGGGCGAGCGCCTTCGCGATCTCTTGGTTCAACTTGTTGACGATGGCCCGCGGCGTTCCTGCCGGAGCCATCAGTCCCACCCATGAATTCACGTCGAGCCCGGCGAGTCCCTGTTCGCCAGAGGTCGTAACCTCGGGAAGAAAGGGGGTGCGCTTGGGCATTGTCACCGCGATGGCCTTGAGCTTGCCGCTCTGGATCAGCGGCAGTACCGAGGCCAATCCGGGGCAATAGATATGCACTTGGTTAGCCTGCAGGTCGGTGGCCGCAGGCGCTCCACCCTTGTACGGCACATGGACGATGTCGATGCCGGTTTGGCCGCGCAGCAACTCACCACAAAGGTGGGCCGGTGAACCGTTGCCGGAAGAAGCATAGGCCAGTTGACCGGGTGACGCTTTGGCCATGGCGATCAGGTCCTGCAGGTTGTTTGCCTTGGACGTCGCGTTGACCACAATAGCGTAGGGCACCATGGCGAACAGGTTCACGGGGTCAAGGTCCTTCAGGGGGTCATAGCCCAGCTTCGGATAGACATGCGGTCCGATGGCGATCGGACCGTTCGTGCCGATCAGCAATGTGTACCCGTCAGGGGGTGCTTTGGCCACCATCTCGGTACCGATGGTGCCGCCCGCACCCGGTCGGTTTTCGACCACAAACTGCTGTCCCATGGACTCCGATAGGCGCTGGGCAATCAGCCGCCCCAGCACATCGTTGGTGCTGGCCCCTGGAGGAAACGGGACGATCAGCCGCACCGGCTTCGTCGGATAGTCCTGTGCCGTAGCGGATAGGGCCGCCGTCACAAGCAGCCCGGCGATGCACAGGGCGCGCGCGGCGGAGTTCATGGCATTTGATCGCATCGTTTCATCCTTTCAGGCTCAGGTAACAGACCACGCGGCGCGTGCCGCCCCCCTGCATGTTGGCGGCCAGCCGAAGCCAGCCACCAAAGTGGCTCAGCCGGGTGAAAACAACCGCTTCGTGCGCGGGCAGATCCAGCTCGGTTCCCTCGTCAACCCAATGAATACCGTCTGGAGAAATCTGGACACGCACACTGGCCGGAAGCGCTACTCCCGGGGCGGCGAGCACCCGGACAAAAAATAGGGCTTCTGAAGCCCAGGCGCACTCGCAGGGCTCCGTCGCCCACCCAGCTTGCAAGTCTTCGTTGCGGGCAACGACCGCGAGGTAGGACTCCTTGATCATTCGGCTGACGAAAAAAGGACAGAGTCGAGGTAGAGAAAAGCGCGCTTGTCGACATCGGTCTCCACAAAGAAGATCGTGTTCAGAAGGCCGCGCAGGTTCGGCCAGGGCGCCAGTTCGAAAGGCGCCGGGATGTCCTGTTCGTACACACGGTCGTTGCAGCGGAACTGCACGAAGCGCATTGTTGCGAGATCAAAGGTCACAGACAGGTAGTGCCAATTCATCTTGGTTGGCAGTTCGTTGTGGCACAACTGCTGCGCACCGCCCGGCACCGCCGTGTACCCCACGGGCGCGTAATGCCCGATCGACGCTGTCTTGCCAGTTGCGCCGATATCGTGCCGCTGCGGATGGTGCGTCTTGATCTGCCACTGGCCGACGGATTCTCCATCCTGCGCGTTCAGGTATCGAAGGCGCGGCAGCAATCGCCGGCTGTCGTCCTGGATGTCGAACAGCACACCGAACGCGCGCACGTCGTTCTCGGTCAGTACCATTTCGGTGGCCTCTGACTTGATGCCGAAATAGGTCTCGAGTCGCACCAGACCTTGTGAGCGAATAGACAAGCGCTTGGTGGCCGCGCTCACCGATCCGCGGACAGGCCGCGTTGCTAGCTTGAGCGAGTAGGCGCCGTGGATAGAACCGCCCGTACCTGTGTCCCACATCTGGTAGGCCGACAGTTGCGGCGACAAGAAGTTCATGTCCGCCAGAATGGTGTCGAGCGACCCTTCGTAATTGCCGATCGTCGCCGTGAAACCGCAGTGGCCACGGCCGAAATCCGCGTGGTAAATGATGCGGTCCAGCGGGTCGAACCGGCTCAGCGCCGGGTCGGCGCGCCGTATGGCTGCGGTCATTTCCGCGGCGGTCATGGAGGGATTGGGTGAAGACACGACTGCATCGTAGGGGTCCCCAATCTGATGGTCTAATCTATAATTAATTGCCTACCGATACGAATTTCAAATCGATCACGATGCCGACCCAACGCCAGCTCCGATACTTCGTTGCGGTCGGCCAGGAGCTCCATTTCGGGCGCGCCGCCCTGAAGCTCAGCATCTCCCAGCCGCCACTTTCCCAGCAGATCATGGCGCTGGAAGACGAGATCGGTGTGCAGTTGCTGCGCCGGCTCGGGCGCCGCGTGGAGCTCACGCCCGCAGGTCTGGTCTTTCTGACCCACGCACGCGACGTGCTGGCGCGCACCGCAGACGCAGTGCGCGCGACCCAGCTTGCCGATAGCGGCGTGATCGGCAGGCTGAGCATCGGGTTCATCCACGCAGCGACCTTTGTGTTGCTGCCGGATATCCTGGCTCGATTCCGTCTCCTGGCACCGCAGGCCGAACTGGTGCTCAGCGAAATGACATCGAATGCGCAGGTGGATTCGATCGCTGATGGTCGAGTCGATGTGGGCCTGCTGCGCCCGCCGGTGTCCAATGCGGCGGTTCTCACTCAAACCCTGGCCATCGAGCCACTGGTTGCCGCTGTGCCATCTGGCCACTCCCTTGCGCGCAAGTCGAAGGTCGATCTTGCTGCAATGGCGGACGAACCTATGGTGATATTCACGCCGCACCGCTCGCCTCTGTATGGTCAGGTGCTCAGCGCCTGTATGAGTGCGGGCTTCCAGCCGCGTGTCGTGCAGGAAGCGACCCACATCATGACCATCATCGGCCTGGTACGCGCTGGTCTCGGTATCGCCCTGCTTCCGCAGTCGGCCAGCCAAGTGCAGATGCCTGGCGTGCGCTACCTGCCAATGCGTTACGACGGGCCGCGTGCGGAAACCGTGCTCGGTTGGCGTGCCGGACCCGAGAACCCGCTGGTGCGTGCGTTTCTTGGCGTGGCGATTCCTCAGCGTCCAGCACGCCACTCATCCGTCACGCCGCTAGCAGTTCTTCCTGAAACTTGACCCGGGGCTAGGTCTGCGCCAGAGAGATCGGGTACTCGTGCACCGTAGGCAGGAAACGCCTGTTCTTGATGTTTAGCAGGTGTTCGCCCGGCAGATCGTTGAGCCGCCCCTCGTTGATCATGCGCTTCAACCCGACCAAAGCGGAGGTGCTCACAGCAGCGCCCCGGCGTCTGAGAGCCCGCGCGTGGCGCGTGTCCACCACTGGGAGAAGCTGCTGCAGGGCCGGTCGACCCGCGGGAACAGGGCCGGTGCCGCATCGAGCTGCGCGAGGGGGTGCAGCCACCGGGTGATGTGCGGGTCATCGACGCTGCGCACCCGCGAGGCGCTCGCCAGCAGCCGCTGCAGGCCCGGCGCTTCCACCAGCCAGCGCTCGCCGGTGACGGCAGCCATAGCCGTGTCCACCCAGCGCCAGCGGGCCTCGGGCCAGGGCCAGGCGGCATGGTGTTCCCGCAGGTAAAGGCCGATCACCACCGCAGACGCCGACAGGTCCGGCGGTGGCGCACGCAGGGCCCAGGGATGCACCAGCCAGACCTCACGGCCACGCAGGCGTTCTTCGGCGGCGGCCAGGGCGGCGGGGTTATCGCCCTCGAACGAGAGGACCCCCAGTCCATTCGGTGGCGCGGCCTGCAAGGCGGGCTCGATGACACCCTGTGGTCTGGGGAAGGATTGCCGATCCGTCAGAACCTGCGCCTTCGCTTTCCGCGTGCCGCGAGCGATCTGGTCCAGTTGCTCATAGGACTGGTCGACCACCGTTCCGGGGCTGTGCCAGGCCGCGGGTGCGAAGCGCGCCACGTTTTCGGCATTGAACAAGTAGGGCTTGTGGCTGCCGGTGCCGGCCACCCATTGCCAGCTGAGGTGGTTGCTACCCAGATCACCATCGAACAGGTGCGCCACCAGCCAGTCAGCGCCCGCGCGCCAGTGCACCCGCCGCAGGTGCACCACGTAACTGGCCAGCCACATGCGGGCGTGGTTATGCAAAGTGCCTGTGGCGTACAGCGTGCGCACGGCCTCGTCGATGACGGGCACGCCGGTTCGGCCCTCCCGAATATCCCCAGGTAACACCGTGTCGTAGGCCGTCTCGGCTTGGGGAGCCGTGTGCAGAGACTGGAAAATTCCATCGCCCGACTGCAGCCACGCATGCCGAAAAAACTCCCGCCACCCGAGTTCGAACACCAGCTTGTGTTGCACGGGCAAGGCCTCACGGGCCAGAACCCCCCTGAGTACCTCGGGCAGGGTCACGAGACCGTGGGTCACATAGGGCGAGAGACCGGTGACCGCCCCCTCGAGGTGGTTGCGGGTGCGTGCGTAGTCTGATGGCTGCACCCGGGCGATGCGCTCGAGCGCTGCGTTCCGGCTAGGAAGAAGGGTGTTGCGTTCCAATTTGATCATCGGGTGATGGGGTGCGTGCCGGGTGTTGGGCGGGGCGAGTCAGCGCCCACTAAAGTCTGCCCCGCTACGCCGGCTTGCTGGGTGCGTGCCCTGGATCACGGGCTTGGGTAGCGCTGATGGTCTACGAGCTTGCCCTGTGTGGTGACGCGGGCGAGAACCATATCCCCCGTGCCAACGGCTTGGCCCACGAATTCACTGATATTGACCTGGTGTGTCACCAGAATTAGGGGCGCGCCGTCCGGGCTGCGCATCGCTTTGGCGATGAAGTTCTCCAGGGCCTTTGTCTGCGCAGCCGATCGCTCCGCTTGGTCGAAGAAGGAGGCGATGGAAGGCTCGACTGTGACCGGTCCGAGACCGAGCAACTGCGCTGTCTCGGTGCACCGGCACCAGGGGCTGGAAAAGACCCGGGCCTGGGCAATGCCCTGTGCCCTGAGCCAGTTTCCGATCCCTGCAGCCTGGCGCCGGCCTTCATCGTTGAGGCGCCGCTGGCTGTCGCAGCGATCGAGCGAATATCCCGGCGGATCGCCCACCCCGGGAGCGTAGGCGTGCCGCATCAGAAGCACATGTTGGCCGGCTTTCAAACGGGAGGCCAACTCGCTGGCCCCCACACTCCCGTGAAGGAGTGCAAGACCCAGGAGCCAGCAGTGAATGAGCAGCTTCATTGCGAAGGGTTCATCAAAAGAAACGCCGCCAACATGAAAAAGCCCGACTGCTCGCAGCAAGCGTGCAGTCGGGCGATGCGTTGTGGTGGAGAGGAGGAGGATCGAACTCCCGACCTTCGCATTGCGAACGCGACGCTCTCCCATCTGAGCTACCCCCCCACGGTGACAAAATCTTAGCAGCAACGTGCACGGTAAGCCAGACTTGCTCACTGCATCCCACACCGGCATCAGGCCATGCCATTGCGCCGGGCCAGCTC
>JAURKV010000248.1 GCA_030831585.1 Ramlibacter sp.
GATATTGGCAGACCTGCGATGCGCGGGTCCATGTCCAGTCGACCCGTGGTTGAGAGGTCCGACGGGTTCACTTTGTACACATCGCCGCCCAGGTACCACATGGCCAGCAACTGGCCGGCGTGGTACTTCACATCGGTGTTAGCGGTGTTCTTCAGCGGCGCATCCGGCCGGTCCTTGCGCGGCGGGTCCTTGATGCCTTGCCACAAGGCCTGGCCCGCGGCGCGCTCCTCCTGCAAGCCCTGGGTGTTCACCCATCGGTTTCGGTAGCGGGCACGGCCGCCCTCAAACTCCACCGCGTGCAGCATGCCATCGCCGTCGAACCAGTGGTAGCGGCCGGCGGCCTCGAAGCGGCGGTTCGGGCCGTTGCGCACATGCATGCCGGTCAGGTCACGGGGAATCTCGCCCTCGACCACATCGGTCAGGTCGAGGGTCAGCTCCCGCGCCACGGGCGCGAAGCCTCCTTCGAGAACAGGCAGGTCGTTCATTCCCATGAGGGTCTCCTCAATATGTCGGTGGGTGGGGTGGTACGCAGCGGTGAGGTGGTCACGGCTTCAGGCGGCACTGCGCTGGGGACGCCGGGATTGCGAGACGCCAAAGCGCCCGGCGACAAAGCCCAGGTGGGTGAGGCTAGCGTTGCCGGCCGGGTTGAGACCGGTGACGTGGTAGTCGCTGTAGGCAGCGGCGAAGTTGAGCGGCATTGCACCAGTGAGGTTGGTGGTGAGCTGCGCGCCGGCGCGGGCATAGGCGGCCTCGGCCTTGGCGATATAGCGCTCGTCGGTGGAATACAGGAAGGCCGTCAGGCCGCCAAACTCCCGCACGTCAGCGGTGGCCTGGGCCAGAGCGTCCTCAGCGCTGTCACACGCGATCACGAAGCTCACCGGGCCAAAGCGCTCACCGCCGTAAAGCGCGCGATCAGCGGTACTCACCTGCAGCATCAACGGAGTGCTGGTGCGGGCCTGAGGAAATTCGGGGTGCGGGTAGGGCTTAGGCTCGAGGAGCACCCGGCCCGTGTCAGCACCCTGCTGCCGGAAGCCTTCGAGCATAGCCAGCGTCTGGGGCGACTGGATCGTCGCCAGAATCATCGAGGCCTTCTTGGGATCTCGGGTGAGGGCGGCGACCGCTGCGGCCAGCCGCTCACCGACCTCGCCCAGAGACACCTGACCCTGGGGCGTGCGCACGCCGCTTCGTGGGATGTAGATGTTTTGCGGGCTGGTGCACATCTGCGCGCTGAACATGCACAGCGTGGTGGCCAGACTACGGATGGCAGCGTCGAGGTCCTCGGCGGACTCGAGCACCACGGTGTTGCAGCCAGCGGTCTCGGTGTAGGCCAGGGCCGGCCAAGCGTTTTGCTCGACCCACTGACCAAACTGCACGCTGCCGGTGAAGTCGACGATGGCGGTCTTGGGATGTTTGACCAGCACCTTGCCCAGCGGCTCGGCCACCGAGTCCACCGCCAGCGTGACCAGGTTGGGGTCAAAGCCGGCAGCGGCTAGCACGCGGCGGAACACACGCACCGAGATGGCCATAGGCAGCACCGTGGCCGGGTGCGGCTTAACGATCACCGGGTTACCCGTGGCCAGACTGGCCAGCATCGAGGGCCAGGCGTTCCAGGTGGGGAAACTTGCACAGGTGAAGCACACCGCCACCCCACGCGGAATGATTCGATAGGTCTTCTCCAGCCGGATCTGCGACGGGCCGAAGCTGCGCTCCCAATGCGCTCGGGGGGTCACAAGCCGCATCGCCTTTTCGCCGTAGACCAGGGCCTCGATGCCCCGGCCGAGCGCGTTGACCCCAGAGCCCGCGTAGGCCATGTTGTAGCTCTGGCCAGCGGTGTGCATGACCGCATGCGTCAACTCAAAGAGGTGCTCGCGGTACAGGACGTCCAGCACCTCCATCAATGTGCCCAGGCGGGTTTCGATGGACGCCTGGCTCCAGGCGGGCATGGCCGCAGATGCGGCGTCGAACAGCGCGTCGACATCAGCGCGGGGGTAATCAATCGCCAGAGGCTGCTGTGTGTAGGGCGAGACTTCCTCGCCTAGCCAACCCACCTGCCCCGGCTGATCGAGCGCAAAGCGCCGCCGGCTGCCGGTGCCCGCCGTATCGCCTAGGTGGACCTCAAATGCCGCCCGGCCAGCGGCCTGAGCGGCCGCCGCGTCCGGGTACTTGGCCGGCATCTCCGGGTAGGGGCTCCAGCAATGACGGGCCTCACAGGCCTGACGAGCCAGTTCCAGAACCGGCAGGTGCTTATCGAAGAAATTCATTTGGAGCTCTTTCTGCGCCAGACCAGTCGGTGATGCCGCATAACGCCCGGCGCACCCGGCAGGGGGTCGGAGGCGGAGAGCGTCAAGCCACCGTCGGCAGCAAAGTCCACATTGCGTACCTGATGGCTCCCGACGAAGTTGGGGTTGAGCGCGAGGTCGACCTGGTGCACGACCTGTGCCTGGCCCTGGTGGACGCGGGTTTCATAGCTGCCGGCGTAGCTGAAGTAGCTCTCGAAGGCGGCGAGTCGCTCGGCCTCAGGCACGCTGCGCACGCTCTCGCCAGACAGGCGGGGTCGGTCTCGACGGGAAATGGTGCCGGCCATGCCCCCGTCGTGCGTGTACTGAATCAGGCCGATCGCATCCTCGCCATACGGAAAGCTGCTGGGCCGGCCGTCGCTGTAGGCAATTTCCCAGCGGAGCAGTTGCCAGACCCCCTGCAGCCTCTGGGCGGTTTCTGTAGCCGGGTCGTAAAGAGGGCTGATTGCCAATTGTTCTCCTGAGGGCGCGCGAGCGTTGACTTTCGTAATTGAACTAACTCTGTGAAGTTAGCCGTTGACTGCCCAGGCCGCAAGGGGAGAACCGCGTGTACCCGCCGCGCTGCGCGGGAGGTGGCCGGCACCCACAGGCAAGACCGCTACCTGATAACTAATTTCGACCATTTTTATAGTTTATTGGTATACATTTAACTCTGAGTAAAGAGTTCAAATGGATCAATATCCAACCCGCAAGGAGTTCTCAATGCACAGAATTGGACGCTGGTACTTCGGGGCGCAGCAGTTTGGCGAAACCCAGTGGCTCACCGAATTCCGCTACCGGTTTCTAATGGTCTTGCTGGGAGTCAGCGTGGTTGCCTCCACAGCCTACTTGCTGTTGGGTTTGACCCTAGCGGGCGCAGCGGGCGCGCAAGCTGCCGCCCCTGACCACATCCGGTCCATGCGTATCTTTGCCATGGCGTCCACCCTGCTGTGGATCGCGCTGCGAGAGCGGCCCCAGCTTCTGGTGGCGGTCGCCTGGGGCTATGAAATCGTGGGCCTGATGGCCCATGCCTCGGCCCTGGTCTACCTGCCCTCAGATGAGCTGCGCATTCTCTGGATCTTCACGAACCTGCCCATCGCCTACCTGCTGCTGGGGCGGGTCGCCGGAGGCCTGCTGACCGCGCTGACCGTGCTGGGCCTGCTGGCACTCAACCCGTCCCTGGCTGCCCCTTATTCAGAGCCCGCCCTGGCCACCGCGATGGTCAGTCTGGTCTTCCTCTCCGTTTTTCTCCATGCCTCGGTGGGGCAGATGCTCGGCCTGTTTGTTCGCCTACGCACCTTGACCCTGCGCGATCCTTTGACGGGCGCACTCCATACGCGGGCCTATCACACGCTGGCGGCGCGCCAGATTGGCGCTTCCCGGCGTAGCGGCCAGCCATTTGCCCTGCTGGCCATCGACCTGGACCGATTCAAAGTCGTCAACCAGACCTGGGGCCATGAGGCGGGTGACGAAGTCCTGAAGGCGGTGGCCACCTGTGTGCACGCCGGCGTCCGCGAGGGAGACATCGTCGGGCGCATTGGCGGCGAAGAATTCGCGGTCTTCCTGCCCGAAACCCATCTTGCGGGTGCCGTTGCACTGGCCGAGCGCCTGCGGCATGCGATCGAGGTGCTCGCGCCGCGGTTGGGCGAACAGGACCTGCCCATCACCGCCAGCATCGGCGTTGCCATTCAGAGCGATCACGCGCAGGCGAGGGACGACGCCGCCAGCCTTCGCAGCCTCGAGCGGGAGGCGGGCATCGCCTTGGCCGATGCCAAGAGCGAAGGCCGTAACCGGGTCGCAGTGTTCGGGGTGGGGGGCCTGCGCAGCGAGTCTCTGCCCGAGGTTCTCCCGTCTGGCCCCGGCAGGCCCATCCCAGCGGGCTGAGTCGGGCGCGCTCTCCCGCGCCGCGCCTGGACGGATGGGGCCAGGCGCCAAGGCGCTCCGGGCACAATGCGCGCATGCCCACCCGCGACGAAGCCTTTATGCAATTGGCCCTGGCCCAGGCGCGCCAGGCCCGGGCGGACGGCGAGGTACCGGTGGGGGCAGTCGTCGTTCAGGGCGAGCGGGTGCTTGGCCTGGGCCGCAATCAGCCCATTGCCCGACACGACCCGACCGCGCACGCCGAGGTGATGGCGCTGCGGGCCGCTGCCCACACCTTGGGAAATTACCGGCTCGACGGCTGCGAGCTGTTCGTCACCCTGGAGCCCTGTGCCATGTGCAGCGGCGCTGTGCTGCACGCCCGCCTGGACCGGGTGGTTTACGGCGCGGCCGACCCCAAGACCGGCGCCGCCGGCTCGGTGATCGACCTGTTCAAGACCCGGCGCCTGAATCACCAAACCACCATCGCGGGCGGCGTGCTGGCAGAAGAGTGCGGATCGCTGCTGGCCGACTTCTTTGCGCATCGCCGCGCGATCACACGGCAAGAAGGAACGCCACTGCGTGAGGATGCGCTGCGAACGCCCGAGGCGCGCTTCGAGAACCTGCGCGGCTTCCCCTGGGAGCCTCGCTATCTGACAGACCTCCCCTCGGCCCAGGGCCTGCGCCTGCACTATGTCGACGAGGGTCCGACCGATGCCCCACGCGTCTGGCTGTGCCTGCACGGGCCCCAGGGCTGGAGCTACCAGTTCCGAGACCTGATCCCAGCCTTTTTGCGCGCCGGCCATCGGGTGGTTGCGCCCGACCTGGCGGGCTTCGGCCGCAGTGACAAGCCCAAGCGCGAAGCGACCCACGACATGGACTGGCACCTGCAGCTGCTGCGTGAGTTGGTCGCACACCTCGACTTGCGGAGCGTGGTGGTGTTGCAGGCCGCCGGGCTACCCTTGGGAAAGGGCTTGCAGCTCACCGAGGCGGCACGCTGCGAGGGGCTTATGGCCCTCGAGTTGCGCGCTGATGCCGCCACGCAGGATGCCTTCGAGGCGCCGTTTCCCGACCGCGGGCATCGGGCCGCACTGCGCGCTTTCGAGGGCTGGGTCGCGCCCGACGATCCGATCGAGCCGGAGGAGGGCGCGGCAGCCGCAGCCCGCGCGCTCTCGCACTACCTTGAACAAGCGCGTTGAACAACCACGCCCAGGACACCCCCCGTGAGCCACCTCTATATCTATTCCCCCTCCAGCGCGGTGCGAGACCGCGCCGCGTTTCGTCGTGGCATTGCCCGGCTCAAGGCCTTGGGCCACGAGGTCGAAGTAGATTCCGACGCCCTCACCAGCCACATGCGCTTTGCCGGTGACGACGCCACCCGCCTGGCTGCCATCGGTCGCGCCGCGGCCAGCGGCGCCGACATCGCCCTCATCACCCGGGGGGGCTACGGCCTGACCCGGCTGCTGCCCGATTTGCCATACAAGGCAATTGCCAAGGCGGTGGCCCGAGGCACCCACTTCGTCGGCCTGAGTGACTTCACCGCTTTCCAGTGCGCGGTAGCCGCCCGCACCGGAGCAGTCACCTGGGCCGGGCCGGCGCTCGGGGAGGACTTCGGTGTCGAGGGCGAGCCGGGCGAGATCATGCTGGCCTGCTTCGATGACCTGGCCAGCGGCGCAGGGGAGGGCGCTGGCTGGCAACTGCCCCGGGCTGAGGCGCGCGAAAAACCACTGCACATCCGCGGCCAGCTCTGGGGAGGCAACCTGAGCGTGCTGGTCTCGATGGTGGGCACACCCTATCTGGCGCCGCCCAGGGGAGGCATCCTCTTCCTCGAGGACGTCAACGAGCACCCCTACCGTATCGAGCGCATGCTCACGCAGTTGCTGCACGCAGGCATCCTGGCGCAGCAAAAGGCGATCGTCCTCGGGCAGTTCACGGCCTACAAGACGGTGCCGCATGACAAGGGGTTCAAGCTCAGGACGGTCATCGACTGGCTGGGCGCGCAGGTCAAGGTACCGGTGCTCACCGGGCTGCCCTTCGGCCATGTGCCCACCAAAGTCTGTCTGCCCGTGGGCGCCAAAGTCGATCTGGTGGTGGAGGGGCGCGACGCGATGGTGCTGTGGGGGCATGGGCACTGACGCACAGGGCACGCGGCGCGCACTCGCGCTGCTCAAGGTGGTCGGCGCGCACCACGCGCAAGGCCTGCGGCTCACCGACCTCCTGGCCCTGACCGGACAGGACAAGTCCACGCTGCACCGCCAGCTCCAGGCACTGGTCGATGAAGGCTTTGTGGAGCGGATCCCCTCCACCAAACGTTACCGGCTCGGCGTCGAGTCCATTCAGCTGGGTTTCTTCGCACCCGACATGTCCCCGCTGGTAGAGCGCTTCCGGCCTGTCCTGAACCGGATCGCCCGCCTGTGCGAGGACACCGTCTTTCTCGCAGTTCGTAGCGGCGACGAGGTGGTGTATGTGGCGCGGCAAGAGGGCGCCTACCCGGTGAAGGCCTTTGTTGCCGAGCCTGGCAAGCGTCGGCCGATGGCCTTGAGTGCGGTGGGCATTTGCCTGCTGGCGCGCGAGAACGATGCCTCTGTTGCAGCCCTGTATGCACGCCATGCAACCGTTTACCAGAACCACGGTCTGTCCCTGGCGGTTCTGCGGGAGCTTGTGCGGTTCGCGCGAAGGCACGGTTACTCTGAAGTGCGCGAGCTCGGACTCGCCGGAACCGCCGGCGTGGGCTACGCGTTCGCCATGTCCGCCACCACCAGCATGGGCGTGAGCATCGCCGCCATTCGCGCTCGCATGGGGGTACGCCGCATGCGCGACCTGGGCCGCTTGCTGCAAGACGAGCTGGCGCCCTATGTGGCGACGCCGTCGGCCTGAAGTCAGACCATTTTTCTCAGCCAGCGAGAAAAAAGTCAAAAAGTCCTTCCGCTCCTATCGTATCCGCCGATAAATTGGTCCTGAACGTAGCCAGCCGAGGAGAGCGGCACGATTTACGTCAGGAGACAAACACCATGAACGCTCCCGCACCCACCCTGCGACAGAACGCAGGCCACCTGCTGCGCCTTGCGCGGCGACATGCCCTGAGCCTGGGCCTGATTGCAGGGCTCAGCCTGGCGGCGCTTTCACCCGCCAACGCCCAGACCCGCAGTTACCCAACCCGGCCGGTGCGGCTGGTGGTTGCCTTCGCGGCGGGCGGCGCGGGCGACTTCCTGGCGCGACTGGTCCAGCAGCACCTGCAGGAGCGTTGGGGACAGGCCGTTGTGGTGGAAAACAAGCCTGGCGCCAGCGGCACGATTGCTGCCGACCTGGTGGCAAAGGCAGCGGCCGATGGTCACACCCTTTTGGTGACCAACCAGCTGATCGTGCAGGCACCGAACGCCATCGCCAAAGTTCCGTATGACGTCATGCGAGACCTCACGCCCATCGCTGAGCTCGGGGGCGCGCCGCTGATCCTCGCGGTCAACGCGGGCGTGACGCAGGCGCGTACCTTGCCCGAATTCGTGAACGAGCTGCGCGCCAAGCCAGGCAATCACAGCTACGCCTCGGTAGGTGTCGGCTCGATGGGCCACCTGTATGGCGCACAGCTCAATGAAACCGCCAAGCTCGATTTGGTGCACATCCCCTATAAGGGGAGCGCTTCGGTGGTGACGGCCCTGGTGGGCGGCGAGGTCGTGACGGCCTTCAGCGACTACGCCACGATGAAGCCTCACGTCGATGCCGGCAAGATTCGGCTGCTCGCCGTGTCCAAGCCCGATGCCCGCACGAGCCAGCTGCCGACTTTTGCGTCGCACGGCTACCAGGGGCTGGACTCCTACAGCTGGATCGGCATGTTCGCCCCGGCCAGGACGCCGTCCACGGCGGTGCAGCAGATCGCCGCCGACGTGAACACGGTTTTGCGCCTGCCCGAAGTCGCCCGGCGCATCGCCGAGCTGGGCCTCGATACCGGCGGCAGCAGCCAAGCGCAATTTGCAGCCATGGTCACGGCCGACTTCGCCCGCTGGCCAGCCGTCATGAAAAACGCCGGCATCAAGCCGGAATGAAACCCTAGAACAACACTGCCATGAGCACCGATACAGACGACCAGAAAAAAATGGCGGTTTTCCGCACCATGGCCCGCGCCTGGCATGAACAGGACTGGGACACCTGTGCCAGCCTGTTTGCCCCCGACGGCGTGTTGCACTCCAAGATGTTGGCGCCGATTGAGGGGCGCGACACCATCCACGCGCGCATTTCCAAGCTCGGCGGCGACCACAAGCGGGTGACACTCCACATCCACCGCATGGGCGTGATCGATGGCGTGCTGTTTGTCGAGCGCACTGACGAGATCGTGATCAACGGCCGACGTGGCGAGTGCCCCGCGGTGGGGGTCATCGAATTCAGCGGCGACAAGATCGCCCGTTGGAGCGACTACTACGACCGGGCGACGCTGGCCCAAGCCGCCGGGTACACCCCCGAGCAGGCGGCCCACTGACGCGCCGCGTCACGCCGAAAAAGGAAAGTCCGGATGGCCAATCCCAGCAATGCGCCGCTGAAAAAAATCATCAGTTTCTACCTCCGGTTCACGCCGAGCTACAGCCAGATCGGCTACTACGCCCGCTGCCTGCTTTGGCGGCGGCTCAAGGGCGACTTCCGCGGCCAGACCTGGCTGGTGGTCGGAGGATCCGAGGGCATCGGCGGATCGGCCGCGCGCAGCGCGGTCAAAGGAGGCGCCACGGTGATCTGCATCGGCCGTGATACGGCCAAGCTACAGGCGTTTGCCCAGTCCACAGCGCACCCAGAGCGGGTCATCGCGGAGCAGGCCGACTTCTCCCTGATGAAGCAGGTGATGGATCTGGCCGACCGGGTTGAGCGCCGCGGCCTGAAGATTGATGTCCTAGTGAACAACGTCGGCATCCAGAAAAGAGACCAGATCATCACCGCCGAGGGCTTGGAAACTTCCTTTGCCACCAACATCCTGAGCCACTATCTTTTCACGCGGGAGTTGCTGGCGCGCGACTTGCTGGCAGCCGATGCGAGCGTGATCGAGACCTCCTCGGGCGGTATGTACAACCACCCACTGAACGTGAAGGACCTCAACATCACGGGCGAGGGCTACCTCGGCGTGCGCGCCTATGGCCTGTCCAAACGTGCCCAAGTCTCGCTGACCGAGCATTGGCGCCGCCAGTCTGCGGGCACCCCTCGCCGCTACTACGTGATGCACCCGGGTTGGGTCGACACCGCGGCGGTCGGCCGCTCAATGCCACGGTTTCGGGCGACGCTCAAGTCGGTGCTGCGCAAGGACCACCAAGGGGCCGACACCATCGTCTACCTGGCCGAGCGTCGGCCCGAGCAGCGCTCAGACGACAGCATCTGGTTCGACCGCAGCGAACGCGAGCCCCATATTTTTGCCCGCACCCGCGACACCCGTGACACCCCCGAAAGCCTGGCAGCCTACCTGGAGCAGCAATGCCAGGCGCTGCTCGGAGACGCAGCGACAACAAGGAGACAAGCATGAAACGAAATGAACAGTCCGGTGTGCGCCGCCTCGAGCGGCGCCAGATCTTGCGCCAGGGTTTGGGCCTGGCAGGCGCCATCGTTGGAGGGCTCGCAAGCGAAGGGGCCGCCTGGGCGCAGACCGCCACGCCCGCGCAAACAATTCGTCTCGTCGTGCCTTACGCAGCCGGCGGTGGCGGCGACGCACTGGCCCGCGCACTCGGTCCCAAGCTGGCAGACGCGCTCAAGCAGAGCGTCATCATCGACAACAAGCCGGGGGCCAGCGGCATCATTGGCACCGACCTGGTGATCAAGGCGGCCACGGACGGCCAGACCGTTCTTTTTCATACCTTGCCCATGGTCATGGTGCCGGCCATGTTCGACAAGCCGCCCTATGACCCGGTGCGGGACCTGGTGCCGGTCATCGAGATGATCAGTTCGCCCCTTTGGCTGGCGGTGAGCGCCGCCCGGACGTCGGCCCGCAACCTGCGCGAACTGACCGACCAGATCCGGGCAGAAAAGGGCAAGCACAGCTACGCATCGATCTCCCCCGGCTCTACCGGGCACCTGCTGGGATTTCAGTTCAATGAACAAAACAAGCTGGACATGGAGCACATTGGCTACAAGGGCGGGGCACCAGCCACCCAGGCGCTGCTCGCTGGCGAGGTCACCACGGCTTTTCTCGACATCTCCACGCTCAAGCCGCACCTGGCTGGCGGCCGTATCCGGCTGCTGGGGGTCAGTGGCGCGCAGCGTTCGCCGCAGACACCGGAAATTGCGTCCCTCAAGGAATTGGGGCTGGCAGGTTTCGAAGCGACCGCCTGGGGCGGGCTGTTTGTTCCCAAAGGCACGCCGACGGCCACGGTACGGCGACTCACCGACACGGTGGCGCAACTTTTGAAAGACCCGGAGCTGTCTGCCAGGTATGTGGCGCTGGGCTATGCGGTGTCTGCGAAGTCCCAAGAGGAATTCGCCGCCCAGGTTCAACGCGACCGCGATCACTTCGGCGCATTGATGCGAAAAACCGGCGTGAAGCCCGACTGAAGGCGATCCCCGTTGCGTGACGGAGTACTCCGGTCGCGCCGCGGGGAGGGCAGGGTGACCCCATCGGCCTGGGGCTTAGGTCTAGGCTAGGAACTCCTATCACTCACCGGAGTTCGCGATGTGGCCTCAGATTCAGCGGAGCATTTCGAGCGCGGCTTTCCGCACGCTTGCTCATTCATCATCGGTCCCCGCCACAGCCGGCAGCGCGGACCCGATCCTCGCGCAGGCTCTGCAAGCGGCGGTCCATTCGTCCTACCAGGCCCATTGGACCTTTGCCGCCCAGACGGCCGGTAAGCCAGACCGCCAATGGAGTTTGGCGCTGCCGGGCGGGAGCTCTGGCGTCTTGCGACGGCCCGATCCGGCCGATGCGCTTCGGATCGCCGCCTTTCTGCGCAACACGCCACGCGGGCCGGTGGATCGTCCTGACGACGTGGGCGGTCTGACCCAGGCGGTGCTCGATCTGCTCTGGCAGGCGGTGGCTCCGGCCGAGGACGCGTTTGTCCTCGCAGGCCGTGAGACGATTCTTGGCGTCGCCCAGATCGAACGAGAGCCTGAAGTCTGCGAGCCGGAGCTCGACCGGGCTTGGCTGGCCGGACAGGGATATTTGCCATCGGAAGTCTGCCTCGGCCGCATGGTCCTGTCCAAGGCAGTGCGCGGTCACGGGTTTGGACATTTACTCAAGGAGGCGCAGCTGGCGGCGGCGGCCGACGCGGGCTACCGGGCGGTGGTGAGCGCAGCCGGTCATGACATCGGGCTGGCCATCGCGAGGCGTGTGGCGGGAGACCGCTGCAGACCCTCAGCGTCGGGCTGGATTCTGGTGCCGGTGCCCCAAACACCCGCTGCGGGCCGCACTTCTGGTCAACCGGACTACGGTGGCACGACCCAGCCAGCGCACTGAAACAGCGGGGGAGTCAAGGCGGGGGGGCCAATCGGAGATCTGGGCGCAGCGCCTACGGGCGCAGGCCTCGATTTACTGCTCGGGCGACCCCTCAGCTCACCCTTCAGTACATCCCCGGTTTATTTGACATAACGAACATCGTGTTATTAAACGGGCCTACCAACCCCGGGGCAACTTGGCCCGGATCGCCAACCCGATATGGGTGCCGACATCCTTGCGACCGGCTTGCATCGCAAAGTCTTCAGCGGTCAGGCCCAACTGGTTCTTCAGGGCTGGGTCTGCGCCAGCCTCCAACAAGGCCTTGACCGCGGCCAGCGTGCCGTATTGCGCCGCCATCATGAGCGGCGTCGTGCCGTTGGGCGACTCGGCGTCGATGTAGGCATGGTGCTCGAGCAGGAGCTGGATCAAGGCGACCTGGCCGCCCGTGGCCGCGTAATGCAACGGCGCCCAGCCCGTCTTGTTCACGTCCGCTCCGCGCTCAATCAGCAACTGGGCAACGCCCTGGTGGCCTTTGAGGGCCGCCATCATGAGAGGCGTCTCGTCGGCCGCGTTGCGCTCATCAATGCGGGTGCTGGGCCAGCGCACCAACACACGAGCCACCTTGGGCGCCGGTTCCTGCAGCGCCATAAATAGGCCGGATTGCCGCCTGGGGCCCAAACTATGGGGATCAAAACCGCGTTGCAACAACTGGCTCACCCGCCAGGCGTCGTCTTGCTTGAGAGCCCTTAGAAAATCTTCGTACGGGCCCGCAAATGCAGAGGAAAATCCAATTGCGACAAGGAGATATGCAATTATTTTCGCGTAAATTCTCATGATTTCAGACTGGCTGAACGCCAGTGAAAAGTCGCTCGAAATTGGCGCTGGTGACACTGCCGATGGCCTCAGGGCTCAGTCCGCGCAGTTCGCCAATCTGGCGCGCCACGTAGGGCACGAAAGACGGGTTGTTGGTCTTGCCGCGGTACGGCACCGGCGCCAGATAGGGGCTGTCGGTCTCGATCAGCATCCGGTCGAGCGGCACCATCCGCGCCACTTCCCGCAGATCGGCGGCGCTCTTGAAGGTGAGGATGCCCGAAAACGAGATGTAAAAACCCCGGTCCAGTGCCGCCCTGGCAACCTCGGCGGTCTCGGTAAAGCAGTGGAAAACGCCGC